>DATDNG010000145.1:0-2271 GCA_036518375.1 Nitrososphaeraceae archaeon
TACACCAATAAATCTTCTGATACAACACTAAACCTGTTTGAAGCGGAAATGAAGTATTTGCATGATAATGGCTTTAGAGTAATAACTTTCTATGATTTAGGATATGATCAAAATAGCAATTCTTTCTTTCTACATTAAATTGCTAGAAGTATACACGTGCCTCAGTTAAAAGTCTTCAAAAGCTATAGATGGGATACTCGACAATATAGCACAATCAATCAAAGATAAATGAAAGGTAAGATAAATCATAGTTACGACTATGGCAGATAAAATGACGGCGTGTTAGTATTATATCTTAGATCTGCCAGAGTTGCAGTCCTGTACCCATTATTGTGTAGAAAATCCATCTCCCTTGCAAATTCCCTTACTCACAGATGCATCTGTATTGTACAGAGCCAGATCTCCTAGCTTGTGATATGTAAATATGGGAATGGCATGCAACTGCCCATCTGCATTTGCATTTGTCTCATCCTGCAGCCTTGCCTGGAACCTAAGAAACATCTGGTCTTCATCGTAGTTTATACTCCCATTTCCTAGTATGTGGAAGAAAGATTTAGATTTGACATTGTATCGATTGGCAAAAGTTAAATCTCCTATATCATCAAGAGGGTAGCAGTTGTTTGGCTGCGGCTTTGGCTGGTCCTTATATCCATTGCAGTTTAGAAAGAACAAGGGTTCATCTCCACTTCTGGCAAATGGGTAGACTGATGCTACAACACTTACTATTTTTTTGTCATCTTGTCCCAGATTCAGCGGATAGCCAAACCAGTTTGTCGTAATACCATGCTGAGCAAAACAATCTTTAGCAGTAACTATTTCATAGTTTAGATGGGCAGCATCATTTAACTCTGTTAGGTGTGCATGTGTCATTGTGTGGCTTTCTATATCCATCGTGTCTTTTGTCAGATTGGCAACTTCAGACCATGTCATATAAGGAGGATCATGTCCTGGTACCGATACATGAGCACATGGTATGAAAAACGACGCTTTAAACCCATACTTATCTAGTATAGGCTTGGCATACAAATACTGAGACTCCCATGCATCATCAAAGTTGATCATCACTATTTTGTTATTTGTTGTTCTAGAAGAAGTATTATTTAGTATAGCTACTCTTGTTACTGTTCTTCTTGGTGCTTGCGATAGTGTTTTTGTTACCTGTACTGCTGCTGCAAGTGATGGTGATGTTTTAGTCTTGTTTATAAACGGTGCCAGAGACGCTACTAATACTTGAGAATATGAGACTAATGGTAAAACTAGGAAGCTAGCCATCAGTATTATTATGATGATGATGATAGGAAAGTGATATTGCATCTGAAAAGAAAATACCCAAAGTCACTGAATTAGAAACTATACATGCAACAGCAGAGCAGCAGCAAGAAGAAATGGAAAAAAGACTATTGAAGAAAAATAATAAGGAATAAGTATTATAGTCTTGTATATCCGTAATCTCTAGTGCCAATGCAACATCCTTTATCTACTGTATCGAAAAAGGAATGCATTTCTCATATATACAATACAGAATGAGAGAATGGGGATCAAACCAAATAGCTATTAGATTATTGAAGTTTATCTATCTGCTTCCAGTTTTGATGTACAGGTAATTGCTATTTTCATCATATCCAAGATCAGAGAAAGTTATTACTCTAAAGCCATTATCATGCAAATACTTCATTTCCGCTTCAAACAAATCTAGAGTAGTTGCAGAAGATTCCGTAGCTTCATTTTTGGCCAGCATTTAGTCTAACGATTATGGGAATGCATAGGTTTAGATAAAAAGAGAGGAGCTAGAGATTGATTCTAACAGAAAAATATGAGAAGTTGTTGTCGTAGTCTTTTTTCGTTATAGCATCTATTAACCTAAGGTACCTGTTTGTGATAGTAGATTATCGCCTGATGTTTGTGATAATACAAATTGCATTTAGCCCTGCATTTATGGTACCACCTGCCTCAAATGAACCAGGGGGCTTTGCAATTACCTTTGCCTGGCGGAAAGGTGAAAAGAGGAGTATTAAATCCAGCCACGGGAGATTCAACTATTATGAAAGCAGTCCCCCCCTCAAACCTAACAAATTGAACACCTCTATCTTTAAGAGAGAATGAGGATGGTTGAGGATTATTAGGGCCTGTAACCTGTATGGAAAAGGTGCTTCCAGGACATGAAGGTGTACAACGTTTAACAACCTCCAAAGTCGTGGGATGAAGAATTGATGTTAGAGTTGGAGTAGGTGTTGGAGTTACGATATCGGTGCTAAAAGCAGGTTCCTATTC
>DATDNG010000146.1:0-2133 GCA_036518375.1 Nitrososphaeraceae archaeon
AGAACTTAAGTCTTGCTGCACTCATTGAATAGCAATAGTTAAAGCTTTGTTTCAAGAAATATTAGATAGATGATATCATAAGCGTAATCATGCAACAGTTGAAAAATTTGAGCGTGAAATGCTGCAACAAATGAGCACAAAGAGAGATGCAATAACAGATTGAAGATTGAATGGCGTAGGGCCAAAGTTATGGAGTTGATAAGTTGCGTAACCAAGCCAAATAAACTATTAAGGAATACGTCACAGAACACTTACCTGAACAATATCAGATATGCCTTAACGCATTGGATACTATACTAAGACATGCCTCTCAAATACTAGAAGGCTCACCAGACAATAGAGAAAAGCTGCAGGCAATGGAACTATTCAAGGATACACATCTAGTCAAATTAGAATTACTGTCTAATGCCACAACAATAGATAGCGCCTTAAACTATATCAGAAGCAAGCAAGAGCAACAACTGCAACACCAGCAACAAGAGGAAACTGAAACCATAGTGTCTACTAATACAACTACAAACACAAATCAAGTTTTTTGAAAGGAAATGAAGCATATTCAGAAGGCTGGAGTTGGTTATTTACCTTGACAATATGAAAGATAGAAGCGCACAGCTTGCTGTATCAAAGGTATAGTATGATCCATTAGTCTGCTCTGCTGCTATTACAAGAGTAGATGATGACAAAGAAGAATTGTTGTTTTCTTGTCGTTGCTTTTGTTATATCAGTTTACAGATATTATTTACATTACTTTCTTTGTATACCTGGATTCGAATTGTTATTATTGTTGCTGTGGTTTGACACATGCTTAAATACCATCTCCACAGAATTGCAGGATACGTTTCTTATCCAAAATATGTCATTTCATTCTGTTGCAATAATCTCATTATATAAGCAGCCATACTAGGTACATCGCGTTCGTTCTTCTCCATTGTGACGAATAATGTATTTCTGTCAGGTAATGGAAAGATTAGAGCGTGTAGATTTTCAAAATCTAGGGATAAGTGGCGTAGAAATCCAAGCTTAGGAAAGAACTTGTAAAATGATGAAACTGCAACATTGACGGAGTTTACTAATTCACCCATCTCTGTGGAACTAAGTAAAAGATTAACATCCTCTCTGAGCTTGAATTGTTTTAGAATCCCTCGTGGATTTATTATACTTGCAGATCGAACATTAGAAGATGCGATCAGGATTTTCGAAAGAATGAAATCCATCGATTCCTTGTAGCTTCTTCGTGTATTCATTATTAAATATTCAGGGCTATAATTTAAGAATAAATCGGATTCAGCATGAATTGTTGTTTTTAATTACGAATGCAACACGTGTTTTGGTAATTGAGGCCTTTCTATTAGTGTAAAAATGACTATTTTAGATATATTTATTTCTAAAATCATCAATATTTATACTAATAAAATAATAATAATACATAAAATTTGTGTGAATAACAATTTTATATATTTCCTTGTTCATATATAATATATGTCAGAACCAGTATTAGATTGGGACAGAATCATACACAAAAATGTTCGGTCTAAAGATATGGGAGACCTAGGTAATGTCATTGCGACTGATGGGGACTCTATCATTCTAATGCGAGGAATACATGAATTTAAAATACCGAAATCATCCGTAGAAGGATATAATGGAAGTGAAGTTTTTTTGAATATAACTGAAGCAGAGATCTATAACTACAAAGCATAATTGGTAGGATAAAACCAATAGCAAGGTGACCAAATTGCCTAGGTCATTCATTAGAAATGCAGAGGGGAAATGGCTCATTACATGTAATGGTTTGAATTATTTTCCAATTGGAATATCATCATCACCATACTAAGGAGGTGAGAATAATAATATATGAAGAGAATTGAAGCCATAATCCCACATTCTAGCCTTTCGCACATTATTGGCGCCCTGAAGGAAATGGGCCTACATTCTACGCATTATGACACAAAGGGTGTGGGTAAAACCCCAGCGCTTTCAGTAGAATTTGATAGGGGCACTAGCACAATGATAGAGGAATTTAATACAAATGTTACAGTTATGACAATAGTAAACGATTCGATGGTGGATAGGGCAATTGAACAGATCCTTAATTATTCATATGGCACTGAAGGAAAAATTTTCGTTTCTGAA
>DATDNG010000147.1:0-3811 GCA_036518375.1 Nitrososphaeraceae archaeon
GTAAATATAAATCAGCAATAAAATTGTTGTATGAATGAATGTAAACACTGGGGCTGTAATAAACTCAATAATACTTGCGTAGGATGTGGTGTCATCATATGTCCATTCTGTCTAAACGAGCCCAAGATTTGCAGCTGCGAAAATAAAGAAACATGCTGCAGCTAAAATTTTGCATCGATCTAATTCGAATAAACATACATCTATTAATTCGTGTTCTATTTTCATCTGTTCCAAATTTGAATAATATGCGTTAGAGAATAGTATATTCACAAAGTTTCTTCATTTTTTCTTTAAAGCAGATTTTCTGTTTTCTTGTCTTTGTGTTATTTTTATTATTCTATATATCATTTTGATGTATTTCCCTCCAATTAATTAATATAAGAGGTAAAGTGCATAGCACATCTCAAATGAGATCTATGAGAATAGATTGTTAGATGTTTAAGGAAAGTTGAAGTTCGATGCCTCCAACTCTAATACCGGCACATACAAAGACATACTATCACTACCAATTTTATCAACATAACTGAATTCTCCTGATAGCCGCTTGAGTTCAATGAATTTCTTGTTTGGTTTGTCACTTTGAATAGGAATATAATCTAGGTTGCCCTAAACAATATTTTGATGCAATGTTGTCTACTGCAACAGCATTGCATAATGATTTTCCTAAGAATTTCCTGCATGCTCTAAAGTAGATAGCTCAGTTGCTCCTATTCGGATCAATTTGCATATTATGGATCTTGATTTGTACGATGACAAATTGCTGTTCTTCATTATTCGATTCCTTCTAACAGTCAATATATAATATATTATGAAACATTAACTAGACGTATACAAGAACGTGTTTGCTTGTTTACTCCGCTCCAACCAACCCGATTAGATCAAACCCTTCAGTAATAGATTTTGATTCTATCTGAGCTATCGATATCAGATGACCATCAGGATCTTCAATAATAGCATGTTTACCAAATGGTTCTTCTTTAGGTTCTTTGAAAAACTTTACATTCCTTTCTCTTAACTTATTAATAGTGAGATCAAAGTCACTGACCATAAAGCCAAGTAACGTACCGCTACTATCAATATGTACTTTAGTTTTTTTCTTTACCGGATGTAAAGCTATAACAGTACCACTGCTGAAGAATTCGGTCCAATCATCAGACTGACTCTTAATCGGTAGCTTAAGAGTATCCCGATAGAATTTTGTAGATTGTTCCATATTCGAAACAAGAAGTATTACTGCTCCCACTTTTTTGAATAGCTGATCTTCGCTCATCTCATTCTTCCATTCAAATAGAGCTGAAGGTTAAATATAGATATTGCTATGATTGTTACTGAATCAAAAAAGTTTCAAGAGGAAGATAAAACCATGTAGATTTAAGTTAGTACATCTCAGAGAATGGGGATTACGATCTGAATATGCAAGAACGTACTCTTTGCTTTCCTTCATAGAAATATCAATAGAGCATGCAAACCGTTCTGAAAAGACTCGAGTATCTACTATTAATTGTGGGCACATTTTTTTACATAAAATACAAGGGCTTCTGAGGCATGAAACTGTATTATCTCCGAAGTTTAATTTAAATTTAAAATGATTTCGTTGTTACAGCGAATCATTTTATCCGCTACCTTACTGAGGAACAAAACAAAATTAACAACATCATCGTGATAAGTAATAATAATGAATAGATCTTTTGACCAACTTATTTTTTCTGATCGTAATGGTTCAGAGATAATTAAATTTGGATTACATAAGTTTGATTTGCTTTACTTTGTACTATATTATCTTGATGGTTAATAGTCACTCCAAGCATGATGGGAAGTAACTCTTATGATGCGGACATAAGTATCAAGTTTTTTATTAATAGTTGATTTCTTGAATTCGAGACACTAGAATAACAATTTTCATTATTTTTTGACTGATGAAAGAAATTGTCAGATGAAGAAAGTGACAATTGCTTTTCTAATTTAGAAGTAAATCTTCATATGATTATGGTAAAATTGCTCTAATTTAATAATATTATCTTGATGCAATCAAGAATCTGATCATCATGGTAAAAGATCGTCTATCCGTTGCAATATCCCGGACATCATCCAATACATCAACATCATCATCATTTACCACAATGTTGCTGGCTTAGAATAATTGAAACTAACTGCCCTGTTGAAAGTCTTGCGAAATAAATGATACGGGTAAGCTACTACATCTCTTGATATACGTCAAAGAAACCTAATCTTCCTGATTTATTCAATTTCTTTGCACATTTTAGTAAAAATCCATATTTTGGTTTAGAAAACCTGACACCAAAATGTTTTTCTTTGTCAGCTAGAAAATCTTCATTGTTAGTATATTTCTTGACATCATATAGAAATGCAAGCCCTATTGCTGCACCCTTTATTGCTTTGCTACAATCAATATTCAACAAGGCGGCACTCTCTTTGTCAATAGTTTTTGATGCATGGACAGGGAATTTTCCTCTGAAATTTGTGTTCCATTTTCTTGTCTCTATCGTCTTTCGTCCGGTTACCACAAGGTCAGCATACGGTTGTCGAAAGGACAAGCATTTCAATGGCTTTTGCCTATGCATTATGCCGCACCTCTAAATTACTTTACGTATTCTTACTTCCAATATATAATTACGATCAATTTCCAATATGTGTTAATAGATCTCTATTATTGAATCTCCTTAGGTCTCGCGGTCGTTCTTCCTGTATAATTTCTCTATTACCACCACATCATTATTTACACATTTTTCATTTGAATATCTGCTACTATTAACATATGAGTGAAGGATAGTAAATGCATCATTGTCTTCGAATATGCTTGTTATGTTGCTGGTTAAACTATGCTTTGATATTACTCCTTGAATTGTAAACTCTCCCAGCCTATCTACTTTTTCATTTGGCAAGTAAAGATGATGCAACCCAGGTATAACTTGAACAGCCAAATAAAGATGGTATAATATTGCTCATGTAACAGTGGGTAATAAAACTCCAACTATTGCTGAGAATATCCATACAATAAATGCGATTACTAATGCTTTGATCCATCCCATACTATATAATGCTCTCAGAGCCAATAACCATGCAATACCTCCGATTGTTGCAGATAGCAACCCATTACCAAGAAGGAAGTGTGCTATGCCATAGATTATTGCACCTGCAATAGCTGCTATGAATGCTCTCCCTATTCCTTCCTTTTCTCCAAATAATCTAGTAACAACGAAGATTATAATGGTGGACACAATAAGACCTATGATAAAGACGATAGCACCTATTACTCCATTTGCCATGTGCATAACTATACACTTATAACTTATAACAAATAGCTTTTCCAAACAACAATATTGCTCTGACCTATCTTCTATTGCCCTAGCGGAAGTGTTTTAACCTACTTTTAAAAACAGATTCTATCGGTCTTCTTTTACTTAATCGATAACCAAAGATTCCAAAAAGATTGACTTCCTTTATTACATTTTATAGTATAGTTACTACATACAACATACATGTCCTCCGGGCAAAAATAAAGGTCATAGATGATGCGTTTGATTTATTATCAAACGCAGCTTTTGTAGTAGAGATACTATTATTCATATTAACTATGCCTCCCGAGCAGATCCGTACTTCATGATAAGTATGATTCCGAAGTGGCCAAGCTCACAATGCTAGTAGAACCACCATATTTTATGAATAGCCCAATAGAAAAGCAATCTAACGCTCTAATAGTCTTCTATGTATTCTTTTTTAGAATCACTTTTGTATATTTGGAATTTACTTTGAGCAGATTTGCAGAATTATATTATAATTTCTTTTCCAT
>DATDNG010000148.1:0-3082 GCA_036518375.1 Nitrososphaeraceae archaeon
AGAATATGCCGATTTTATGATATTCAGCGAGTGTTTGTCTCCTAGAATGGAGAAAATATAAGAAGAAGATTGAGTTATGGTTAAATCTAGTAATGTCTTGTAGGATATGATTAAATCAGTGAAATTAGTAATTTGCAATCAGTGAAATTGGCCGCCGCTTTTACACCTGCACCTATTCCACATGTATCGTGAATTCGTTGAATTTTTTATGACAATATTCCCATAATGGATTTGACACTTCAGCAACTATTCTCTGGACCACAACTTATGAATAATTTAGAAGCATAAAGGAGTTAGAAGACGAATACAGGCATAAGTATAAGAATAGCGAGATTCAATAGTCGTTTTTGCCTTCGGCCTAAAATTCACGTCGGCAATTTTGTCTAAAGTTACAAGGTAAAATGACCATAGTTAACATCAACAAGTACAGGGTTTGGTAAGTTTTGGAGCAGGGTTAGACCCCTTCAAATAATGAAAAGCTCGTATATAAATTCTGGATTAGATAATTCTATTGTTAATTTTATATCATGCATATTTCTAATTTATATGATATAATCCTTAAATATTCTTATTACGAGCTAGGCGGATATGCTGAAGAGAGTATTTACCGCAATAATGTTAACTATTGTAATAGGTGCGGTCAAAATAATGTTGATAGACACAAATTATGTATACGCACAATGGATAATACCGTCGGATCTAAGTGGAATACATGAAAATATGCAACATACAACCTTTGCGATTACATCAGCAGGTAATAATAATCAAACAACAACAATCACAAATAAACGATAAGTATACGTTTGTATATATTTCGTAAAAACCTTGAACGTGTATATTCTTTTGAATAAAATTCATCATAAATCAATATCACTTTGTCCAAAAGATTGAGACCTGTTACTGAATCTTGGAATGGATGACCCGCTTAGGTATTTGCGTTGGTATGAGCTTGTCAGACGTTGTTATTTTTGTACTTAACTTGCAAAAGGCAATCTCTATCCGTTAACAATTAGAGATGTACAGATGTAATTATAAAAAAAGTCATTAACTAACAATAAACAGTAATAGTTATGTCGAAAGTTCGGGACAGGAATAAAGATAAGCATTACCAAAAATATCATTGCAAGGGATTAGAGTATGATGGCGATAACAACTGCAATTGAATAAAGTATTATAACACTCGATAAATTTAGAAAATTAGTTGAATATGTCCAAGTGCGAAAAATAATAATATATTAATGTTAAACTTCCAACGAATAATGCGGATAACAATAGAGGTAAAAAACTACCTTTGGCAGAAAGTAATCTAATGAATATGTTAATATGGCTAGGAGAGTTGATTGTTGCTAGCTGGGCTCTTTCTTATGGTGCTGAGAAATTATCTCTCAAATACGGCGCTAAGTTTGTTGGCAGAACAGTTTTAAGCATAGCTACAACACTTCCAGAAATTGTAATAGTGCTTTATGCTGCTGCTGCCGGAAATTATGGCATCGCTCTTGGTGCAGGACTAGGAAGCAACCTGTTAATGATGACGCTTGGTTTATCAATCATGTTAATTATCGCTACAACGCCGCTCTCAAAAGCACCTTTGAAAGGTGTCAATGTAAGCACCTTTAAACTAGACAAGATTTTTCTAATTATAACAGCTATTTTGAGTGCTATATTATTCATAGACGGATACAATTATCTTGATGGGTTCATATTTGCTGTGATGTTTATTGCATATTTTGTAATGGCATTACGAGAAATGAACGCAGAAAAAAAGAAAGAACAATCAAAACTTCGATCCAGTTCAAATCAGTTTACAAGGATCAATCAAGAAAATCATAAAAATAAAGAAATGGCAATAAAAGGTGAACCAAAACTTGACTTGATGGAGGTCAGAGAAGATCTTGTTCAGATACCAAAAGGCTTTAATCAGATGATCAAAGCGATATTAATTTTCGTGGCTGGAACGGCAGGGATTTTAATAGGGGCAGAGCCATTTATTCATTCACTAGCAGGTCTTTCAGTTGATATCGGGATATCGGCAGTTATCCTGGCAGTAGTAATTAGTCCGATTGCAGGAGAGATGCCAGAAAAGATATCACTTATGATTTTAGCTAGGAAGGGTGCTCATGGAGTTTCCGTAGCTATATCAAATGTTCTTGGTTCCAAAATATTAAATAATACACTTCTGCTTGCAGTTGCTGTCTTGGGAGCAATGCTTTATGGTGGCTTCTTTTCTGTAATTGAAACTACTAGGATGCTTTCTTATCAGGTTATTCTTGTTACCGTGATAACTGTTGTTACATCAATATTATTGTTTAAGAGAGAAATAGGCCTTAGAGTAGGAATAATGTTATCCGTGCTATATATTATTAGTTTGAGTATTCAATTTTTTATACCTCATTAAACATAACAAATGAAATTCAGGGAAAGCAATAAAAGGTAACACTCATAATTTTAATCGGAGATTGTTTAATAAAGAACATATTAGCATCATACTACAACATTAAACATCTTCGAGCGAATAGGACCAGTCATCAAATCGGCAAGACGATAATTGAATCGAAACCCAAGCAAAAACTGTACATTAAATTTTATGTATCCTAAAACTTGTTGCTGTGAAAAGTTTGGTAAACCTAATTTTTCATAATATCATACAATCATTATTCTTTATCAGTTCGTTAAGAGTCGACCTTTGATCTAATGTTCTACTATCTTGCACTTCAGCCATGAGCTACTTAATTGGATAATTGTTTTGAAATTCCACGGTCAAACATCACCACATCATCGTAAATCCTCACTTACAATGCGCAACAAAGATTGTAATGCATATAGATTATTGTTACTGCCTCCATTTTCTCCAAAATCATATATATTAATTGGAGTAGAAAGATATAAAACGAATTAGTGTCTCATCCTAGTATGCCTGATAACGAAAGTTCTGTAAGCGGAGGCTTCTCATCACCATCATCCATCAGTCAAGATTTTAGTTTCAAATATACAGAATCAGGGGGGTTAACTGCACGTTACTTATTGATATCGTATGATTCAAAGACAAACATCCTTGCTTCCTCTACTGATATTACCGGTTCTA
>DATDNG010000149.1:0-12963 GCA_036518375.1 Nitrososphaeraceae archaeon
GCAGCAATTTCAGAATGTGGCTGATTTCCTATCGCGATATTATAATCAGCGAGATCATATGTTTCTCTTGGAACCTTTTCTGCACCAATAATTACAAGAATCCTATCCTCTTTTCGTAGTTCATTTATTCTATCATCTATATTGATACCGTACATAGTTAACAGGACTACTTTTCCACCCTCCTTCTTCCAGTCCTTAACAACCTTTCTCCAATCTTCAATAATTTCAATGGCAAAATCATATTTACCTCCCCATCTTTTAGCAATTTCTTCTAAGGTTTCATTTATAGAGCGGTCTACTTCTGTCATGTAGATTTTATCACTGCCGAATGCTCTAGAGACCAAGGCTGCGTGTGTAGTTATACGATCATCTCGTACCGACCTATGTCCTATTCTAAGAACGGATACTTTCATTCGGTTCCCCTAGGCTCATTGGATCTTCTTTTTGCTCTTCAGTAAAAAACTAGTAATGATATTAAATTCTTTAACTGAGTAATGTTAAACCCTGTCTTTGCAGAGACGGGCAAAATGCGTTTTTTAGAATCAAGTATACTTAGATATGCAGATTTATCAAATGCATCGTCGATATCAATCAAATCTACCTTGTTCAGCACATACAGGATCTTTGTCATTGGTACCCCAAGCTCGTTAATTATATGAATAGAGCTGTCTAATTTTCTCCCCATCTCTTCTATAGATTGGCTTATATCAAGTACAAGCAAAATAAGATCAGAGTGAGTTAATTCATGAAGTGTGGATTTAAAAGCGTCAATCATATATGCCGGAAGCTTACTTATGAAGCCTACAGTATCTGAGACAAGAACTTTCCTCGTATTTAATTTCATTGCACGGGTGAATGTTGATAGCGTTGTAAATAATCCCTGTCCTGCATTTTTCGATTCGCCAGTCAAAATATTGAAAAGAGTTGTTTTTCCTGCAGATGTGTAGCCAGCAATTGAAACTGTAGACAGACCTGCTTTTAAGCGTTGAACTCTGTGCAGATCTCTTCTTTTCTCTTCCCTTTCCAATTTTTTCTTTAGAACTGCTGCACGTTTATTGATATCGAGGTAATAAATATCAGCATCATACTTGCCCATTCCGAAAAACCCTGGCTGCTCACCCATTTTTGCAAGTCTTACTTTTTCTCGTGCTCTAACCATGTCATATCTGAGCTGTGCTAGTTTGATCTGGATTCTGGATTCTGAAGTACTTGCTCTTCGTTCGAAAATCTCTAAAATTAATCGTTCCCTATCAATAATTTCAATCTGACATAGTGATGCGAGATTATATTGTTGCGTTGGTTTTAATACCTCATCGAAAATAATTACTTCTAATTTTAATTGTTTAACTAATTCTTTTACCTCTTCTGCCTTTCCTCTGCCGATACCATATTTTGATCGTGTAATATGACGTTGTTTTACTATTTTCTCAACAGAATAACCTACTGTATCCGCAAGAGAAGTTGCTTCTTTTATAGCATCCTCAGACGGATAGGTGATCAAGATAGCTCTCCTTAAATTTGACATTTATTACTATTCCTCTTCTAGACTTAGATACAACTTGATTCCTAGAAACCTTTCTAACTTTTTAGCCAGTATCTCATCAGGTTTTAATGCACCTATTTCAAATTTTCTCAATAGCATTGCCTTTTCGTTCATTTGTATCCCTAGTTGCTCATGTGTCAAACCTTTTTTCATACGTGCTTCCCTAATTAACGTTCCAAATTCTGGACTAAGGATTGTATCATCTATCATCTTAATCTTTGTATTAGTTTTCTTTGAAGTAGACATAGAAATAGCTTTCTTTTTGGAAGTTGCAGCTGGTAAATATGGTTTTCCACGTTTTGAACATGGTAGACAAACATTGAATATTGTACCATCAATCAAAACTGTTTTTTTTCCATCTGTTACTCGACGACCACACAGCTCACAAAATGAAGACATTAAGGTATTTTTCATTCATGTAAATTTAGCCTTTTCTGAATAACCATTTGACACCAGGTTTCATACAATTATGGTTCAACTAATTCTTTTAAAACTGAGAACATTCTTCTTTTAGCAGATTTATTTGGATATACTTTAGTGACGTTTACTAATAAGCTTCATCTGAGTTCAGTTAATTCTTAAATATACATTCTATATTATTAAGATTTATTATGTGAGCCTTTTATAATCAAGATAGCACAGACAACAGTAGATGCCTAATAATCATCTTTATGACCATGATATAGTCTCTATTAAGGATTTCACTAAACAAGATCTGGAATTTATCTTTAGATCAACGGACAAAATTAGCACTTTGAGACCAAACGAAAAGAGCGAACTTGGCAAAGGAAGAACTTTGGGTTATATCTTCTATGAACCGAGTACCAGAACTAGGATGAGTTTTGAAGCTGCTATGGCATCATTAGGGGGAAGTTCTATTGGAATCTTTGATCCTAAATCATCTTCAATTGAAAAGGGCGAGAGCCTTGCTGATACTATTCGAATAATTGATTTATATTCTGATGTCATTATATTACGGCATCCACTAGATGGTTCAAGCAGATTTGCTGGTGAATTATCTAGGAATCCGATAATAAATGCAGGCAGCGGAAGCGAAGAACATCCTACTCAGGCAATGCTTGATCTTTATACCATACTCAAAGAAAAGAAAAAAATCAATAACCTTACAATAGGCATAGTTGGAGATCTAAAGTATGGTAGAACAGTGTATTCTTTATTATATGCCTTAGCAAATTATAACGTAGAAGTTCATTTAATTTCACCTTCTATACTAGGCATTAGAAAAGAATCGATTTATGACGTACGGAAGAAGTTGAAATTATATGAGCATAATCAGCTTGAAGATATCTTGCCCAAACTTGATGTTATCTATGTTACAAGAATACAAAGAGAACGCTTTCCAGATATACAAGAATATGAAAAAGTGAAGGGTACGTATACTATTGACAATAATATACTCGCAAAAGCAAAACCAGATGTCTCTATTATGCATCCAATGCCCAGAATGGAAGAAATTTCTCATTCTATTGATGATACAAGCAATGCGATTTACTTTAAGCAGGCTGCATATGGTAAAGAATTGAGAGCAGCACTTCTTGCTTTGGTGCTAAATGAAAATCCTGTATAACAATTATAAGTTTCTGTACACAAACTATCGGTTATATCAAATTCCATATACGAAAATCATTCTGTATAATATTAATTTAGTGGAGGAGCTCAAGAAATATCAAAATAAGGAGAATGTTTTGATAGTTGTAGATAGTATATTTGATAATTACATGCATCCATAGGTCATGAATTAATAAAAGCCAAAAATCTAATTATTAGTATGAATTTTCTTGGTGCCAAGATAAACAGTAGATAAGTTAGGCGGGGCTATGTCCGGTGTAGATTCACCAATCCATTTGTTAGTTATCTTAACCTGAAATACAACTACTAAAACCACATTCAATACACATGTTACAACCTTCTGTGATTATTAATTTTGCTTTGCATGATGGGCAAATTTCATCTTCATTTGATTCAGATGGTGACGTTTGCATCATCTTTTGTGGAGTACTGCTTATTTGCTGTGGAATATCCATGATATTTTCTCTGATCTGATCTTCTTGTATTTCTGTTTCCTTAAATATTTTTTCTATTTGGTCTCTGACATA
The DNA here is from genome assembly GCA_036518375.1 of Nitrososphaeraceae archaeon. GTDB lineage: Archaea > Thermoproteota > Nitrososphaeria > Nitrososphaerales > Nitrososphaeraceae > Nitrososphaera_A. The sequence goes on from DATDNG010000149.1 coordinate 3,661, forward strand.
TGGTTCTGTAATGTTTGCATATACATAGTCAATGACATAGTTGCTTGGTCTTACAATAAATCTCTTTTCCTTTATATTACTACCAGTAATGTGCAGCACTTGTTCATGTCTTGAACCGTCTCTATACACTGTGACTCCCTTCAGACCAAGCTCATGCGATAACAAATATGCACACTTCACATCTTCTGCGGTCACATCACCTGGCATATTGATTGTCTTTGCAATGGCATTGCTGATCCACTTTTGCCATATCGCTTGAGCCATCAAATGGTCAGTCCAATGGATATCGATTGCAGTAACGAAAATTTTCTGAATCCATTCTGGTATCTCAGTCAGTCCGCGTACTGAGCCATAATTGTTTGCAATCTTGGTCAATATTTCATCATTGTATAGTCCGTTTTCCTTTAAGACACTCTCAAACACCTTGTCAGTATAAAAAAACCTTCCAACTGTAACGCGTTTCTCAAAAACTAATGCAAATATTGGTTCAACACCATTTGAGGCATCTGCGATCATAGACAGTGTACCCGTGGGAGCAATCGTTGTTGTCCAAGAGTTTCTGACTCCATGTTTTTGGATCTTTCCAATTAGAGAACCCCAATCATACGTTTGCGTTTCTTTTGGCAACTCGTAGTATCCTGTAATTGGAATCTTGCCCTTGACGTAATCTGTTTCTTTGAATATGGGAAATGGACCTCTTGACTTTGCAGTGGCAACGCTTTCTTCAATACTAAAGTAAGATATTGCTTCTGCAAGTTTGTTCATGAACACATATCCATCATTTGAGTTGTAGGGAATCCTCAATAAGAATAGCAAATCGGCAAGGCCCATTATACCAAGGCCAATTCTTCTTGTCAGCTTTGTGTTAACATCGATCTCTTCAATAGGATACTTATTCATGTCAATTATGTTGTCTAGGAATCGAGAAGAAAGTCTAATGGTCTGTTCATATCTTTGCCAATCGAATTCATACATTCCATCAGCCTTTCGCTTTACAAAATTTGCAAGGTTAATTGAACCTAAATTGCATGATTCATATGGATACAGAGATTGTTCTCCGCATGGATTAGTTGCGCGTAGTAGTCTACTTTTGGCATCTGCGCATGGGTTATATTTGTTTATATTATCAAAGAAAATAACTCCAGGTTCAGCACTCCTCCATGCACTTAGTGCAATCAGATCCATTAACTGGTGTGAATCGATTTGTTTTGTTGGCTCACGAGTCCTTGGGTTACGCAAAGTATACTTGTGATTGCTGCCCTTATTCACAAGGGATTGCCAAAAGTCTTCCCAGACGCCTACGCTTACGTTAAAGTTCTCAAACACACCAGGTTTTGTCTTGGCAGTTATGAATTTTTCAATGTCTGGATGCCATGTTTCAAGAATACCCATATTTGCGCCACGTCTTTTTCCACCTTGCTTCACTACATCTGTAATGGTATCGATAATCCTCATAAAGGAAGTCGGACCAGACGCGACTCCTGAAGTTGAAGCGACAATATCACCTTCAGGTCGCAAGTCAGAATAATTTATTCCTACTCCACCCCCTGATTTAAAGATCATGGCCGCATCTGTTGATGATTTCATGATTTTGTACATGTCATCTTGCATATCAAGAACAAAACATGCGGACAACTGACCCAGTTTTGCACCTGCATTCATCAATGTTGGTGTATTCGGAAGAAAGTCTCTTGATACCATCAAATCATAATACTCTTTAATACGTTCTTGATACATTGCTAACTTTCCCTCAACGACGAGCCTAAGTAGTTCCTTAAAGCTGACTCTCATTTGTCCAGACTTTGCAAGAGAAATATAATGTCGAATCAATGATTCAAAGTGATACTTGTTGAGATAAAACTCACCAATCTTTAACTTCAAGTCAAAGTCGTCAATTTTTGCATAATAATTTTCTGCTTCTTCAATATTCTGGGTACATCCGCCTGCCAAATTGAACACTCGTGAATCATGCATCATGTCTGGAATTGCAACTAGAATGGCAACCCTTTCAAGCATCAGTTTTGGACCTTCAATAATTTCGTTATTGTTATCTCTTAAGAGGTAACGTGCTGCTAAGACTCTAAGTGAATTAACGTCAAATGCCTTATCCACTTCATCAAGATCCCTTTTATTTAGAACCTTCATCTTGTCGTCACGAATCTTGCGTCGCTCATGTCTGTACAGAATATAAGATTTCGCTGTATCAGACAAACCTTCCTCAATGAGTATAGATTCTACCATATCCTGTACATCTTCAACACTCGGAATTCCATCTTTTTCAACTGAGTCATATCCTTGCTGAACCATCTTCTGTACAACTTTGTTTGCCAGCCTTTCTGCCAATGGATAATCTGGTTTACCTGTTGCCACAAGTGCCTTATATATTGCATCTGATATCTTCGACCGTACAAAACTTACAGTTCTACCATCCCGTTTTCTTATTTGTATAATTAAATTCGTCTTTGAGTTATTAAACTCGGTGACTCCTGCCATCCGTTTATAAAGAAAAAAGATTAGCTTAAAAGCATTATCTAATTAAAAAATAATGATTCATGGGTGTAAATATGAAATATAACATTTTAATATAAGATGATGGTGCTCAAACATATGATCAGTAATTCAATGATATAAAATTCATTGTTTTAATTTAAGCTGAAGGATTTTATTTATCATGTTATTATACATCATGTAACGACTTTAATTTATGTTATTATGTGTATTTAATAGTTTAGTGTTCCGCGTGAACTAACTCACATTATAAATGTGAGATGAGATTGAATTTTTGATTTACTATTGCACAGTAACAATGTAAACTAATATGTTTGATGTTTAACCCAAACACATTAAGTATATATCTATGTGTTGCTAATGTGTGACCATTGCTATAAACAAATTGGCGACAGGTAAGGCGATTTGCAAAATTCACATTTTTCGATAAACTGTGTCTTAGTTCTCTTACCGCATCCATTACATACCAAAAGTTTAAGATTTGGACGGAAAAATTGCAGCTGTGATGCTAATTCAATTGCAGTTTTTATTTCAGTATTAGAAGAAAGATCGCTTACATCCAATATTACTGACAGTCCACCATTTAGCAGATTATTAATTGAAATACACGCATTAATTATAGATGCACCTTTATCATCTGATAAAAATAAGTCTTTACCGTTCAATGTAAGCCCTTGTGAGTAAGCACGTTTATTATTTTGTATAGGTGAGATTAAAGAGATCTTGCCATATTTATCAGAATCAAGATTTGCAAATCTTTCTGCACTGTCATCATATATCATAGCAATCCCTACAGAATCTTCTCCAATATGTTTGCCTTGTTCCATAGTCACATCAACAGCAGTCTTCAATACTTTTTGTAAAACCGCTACTCCACCGTTGTTAGGATCGTATCCCAAAATATCATAGACGGACTCTTTAGTTCCGGTAAGGTTAATTAAAATATTGGTTGTGACAAGTTGCATAAATTGGGTATTGCTGGCAAGTACAGGGACTAGTCCCTTCCTAATGTGATCTGTTATTACATTCTTTCTCATCGACATTGCGGCTAATGCAGGCTTTATCATAAGTGCAAGTTTTGCCCGAAAATAGGTTTCATCATTGTTTGATTGGTATGCAAGTCTTGGGAGATTAATCGACAATGATTGTAAAGTCATGACTGTGCCAGAACTCTTGCCGTTTATAGATTTACAGATACCATTGCTACCTCTTGCTCCATTTTTCGAAATTGAGATGATGCCACCAGCACGTAATGTTGTGGTGATGTGCTCTGAGTGCTCGTTAAGGTTATTACTAGTGTTATTATAATTGAGCGATATCCCTATTCGCGGGACGGGTGTAGAATCTACGTACTTTCTATAACCATCCAACAACGCATTGATTATTCTACAATCAAATTCATATGCTGGAACAGTTAAAGTAGTGACAGGAAGGCCAGATAAAGAATTAGATGGAGCTGCAGAAGAACCTAATAGTAATCTTGCAAATTGTGATTCAATTTTCTCTGGTTCCTTTATATGTTTAAGAAGTAGCGGAATAATCCCATCCAGTACGATTTCTGAAGAGGCTTCTCGACTTAGAAGTGATATTAGGATGGGCAAAGAGGTTACAAAATCATCAGGATTTCTTAGAGCAGGTATTCTGGAGACATTCAAAAATTTGCCTTTAAAATCTATACCACTATCACCAAAGTCAGCAATGTCTAGGAATATGGTATCAGGGATTAGTCCCCAGATGCCACTATTAGAAATATGTATTTCACCGGCCAAGTGCATATCTGCTATATCCTTTGTAAGTGTATTGTTTACCAGATATTCTGAAAATACGGAACGTGAAACTTTTGATAATAAACTTTCAACTCCATTCTTGGATGTGTCTATGTTATTTAACAACTCTAAAATATCAGATGCAGGCATTCCTATTCTAGCCATCTTGTTTCTATACTCCTCATGTCCATGTTCAATCAAAACAGAATTTACAGTTTCCCGAATTAATGACGAAGTCAAATATGCTGTCTGAAATTTGTATATTTTATTTTCTACTTCTTCTGTAATTTTATGCGCCTGTTCAAGTGGCATGTTTGCTTCTCTTACAAGAGACTGAATTATCTTAAGGGAATTGAATTCTTCAATTGAGTGTTTACTTGTCCTAACATACATTTTGCCACTTTCGATTATTGATCTTTCTTCTATCTGTCTCGCAAGGCTCAGTACTAACTTCCCCAAATTTGTAATTGTATAACGTCGCTCACCTTTGTTAAGGGCAACAAGTGATTGTCTCAAGAGTTTTCTTAAATGATACGCAAATTTACCAGATTCTTTCTTAGATTTAAAACCTGCAAGAGCTTTTAGTTCTGAATATGTAAGTGGTCCTTTGGAATTTAAAATACGGAGGATATCAATTCTATTAGGACTAGCCATAACAGAAAAAATCATCCTGACGCGCTTAGAGGCAGATTCCAAAACTCCACCTCGCCTAGGTTCTAGTTCATCTCGTCTATATTCCGTTTGAGACGAATAATCATGACTCAACTGTTCCATTGCACCCCATATTCTGACTAAATGATTAAAACTACTTTGTATATAATTTTTAACTATTAATATAATAGGCTCTACTCTTCCTAGCTGATTAACAGATTAGCAAGTTTAACCTTCAACCATAATTTGGTTATCCTCTATCACATGTTCGTCTGTTCCTTGTTTCATTTTGACATCATGAATGGAATTTGGAACTTCTGGCAACTTTGCCTTTGCCTCATTTTCGAGGATTCCTTCGACCTCATTTAGTATTGAGAGAGCCTCTGTATCCACAGGCAATGATACCGGAACTTTGTTTGTTTCGGGCTTTATGTTGGAATTTATTAGGACATCGGATGTGACGGAGCTCATTTCTGATAATACTTCGCTAGCAATTGGAACTGCTTTGGAAATATCTTTTTGAATGTCTTTGATCATTTCAATTGTTGGATTGATAGTTTCCAAGATCATAGCAAATTCGTTGATAGTACTAAAGCGAATTACCACTACCTCTAGCGCAAGGCTCATGTTTTGTGTAGTTCTCTTAACATGTCGAATATTTGCTAGCTCATTTGCAATAGCTTTAGCGCGGTCATTATTATCTGACTTTATATTGGTGGCAATTTGATTGCGTAAATCTTTGTCCATTGCAGTAAACTTCTTATCAAGCATCCTTAATCTAGTGAGTTGGTTATTCAATACTAGACTAGCGTTTACAATATCACTCTTAAACTGCTGTTGCTGCTGATGCTTGTCCATCTTATGGACGACTTTTTATATTATCAAATGTTAAGATTAATGTTGAACTTCTTGTACCAAAAGCTACTATAAAGCTAAGCTACAAAATTAAAGTAAAATATAATGGTATAAACGGTCTTTTAGAATTTGTGCATGGTATCTATACTTACGCCTTTTTGTTATCTTAAATATACTTATCAAAGCAAAGAAAAAAGGCCAATGCTGGTATTTATACTTAAAAATAAGAGATCAGTGGAAATCATCCTTTTTGTGATGCCCATCAAAGCTTTATAAGATCTAATACAATATATCTGTTGAAAGAATCAAGGATGTAAACTTTGCAAATACCATTCTATACGTATCAATACATTACAGAATGCCAATATTTCTTCCAAAAGAGCAAACCATATCTTCACCATTTGGCAGCATTCAACATCTAGCATTACTTGTGACAAGAGGTTCTGTTAACTTATCGTCTGCTGATAGCAAAATGAAAAAGTATTAACTATCGTCTGATGGAGCAAGGCTAACTGAATCTAACCTCCAAAAATTTACTTCGATTATTAGAATAAATTGCTTAAATATTTGCTGTATCTAGCTGCACTCTGGAGACAATTCAAGATTATTTGGTATTGGAAGATAGCAAGAACAACAAGCTTGACAGCATCAGATTTCAAGACTAATCCCAATAATCACGACGGCGTCTCCTTTGATTCTTTATCTGGTTAGACAAGATAAGCCTGAGTTAATATCTAATGTTGTGTGGAAACAAAGCTAGTATAATGATATCGGAACTTTGTTACTACCCCCAATATACTATGCAATCAAAAAAATAAAGATGAGCCATATTTTAGTCGTAAAACAACTGTTTGAAGAACAGATTACATCCTCAGGACCAGTAAAAAATTACAGAATAGGGAATTATTATTTAGATATATAGCATGTACAACATGCACAGATTGACCAATCATTATAATATTAGATGGTTTCTGCCGGGCAATATAACAAAATGCATAATTAATTGCATTTTGTTTACTTTCTTTCAAATGTTATTATTCCATCTTTCTACTGAAACTGTAAAATCTCCTGGATTCAACATTGTACCGCAAACCGTACATCTGCTATGGGAGGGACGCAATGTATCTCTAATAGACTTTAACGTACGCATTGCAAAGAGAGTCGATCCACATTTTCTACAAACTACATTTACCGATGACAGTGACATTAAGCAAGACAAGAACAAGATACAATAATAAAAGTGTCATTAATGTTGTTTTACAAAGTGTACAACTAGTGTAAAGTAAATGTTAAATTAGATTTTTTGTAATATCAAACCATGCTTTGGGTTGAAACCAACTACCTTAACTTTTTCTCCAATAGCAAGATCCTTGGATGATTTAACTCCTGGAAGAAATCCAGACGCTCTAAAGGGAGCGTTGTCTACTCCAAAAACAACCCATGCATATGACTCTGTATCTTCAAATCCTTCTGGTGCCACAGCCTGAATCGTATAAGTTACCGTTTTGCCAATTCCTTCATATTCTACTGAATCGAATTTGTTTCCAGAGCATTTCTCACAATAACATATTGTCTCAAGCATAATATGTGCACACCGTAAACATTTATTGGCTAGCAACTTTCCCCTATTAGCAGATTGAATAAATTTTTCTCGTGAGCTCAAATTCTTCTGTTGATGTTGTTTTGTTTCCGACAAACCCTTCTTTATTCCATCCTTCTAAAGATATGAACTGCTGAGCTTGCGCCGGTAGCTCCAAAGTTATGTGTAAGAGCATATTCTGCGTTTCTAATTTCCCTATCTCCGGCTTTGCCAGTAAACTGCTCGAAAACTTCTACAACCTGACCTATACCGGTTGCTCCAATTGGATGACCTTTTGATTTTAATCCACCAGAAGGGTTAATTGGGATTTCACCATTTCTACGGGTTGCCCCTTCCCTTATAGAATAGGCAGCAGTTCCTTTTGGAAAGAAACCAAGGTCCTCAATATCAATTATTTCTGCAATAGTAAAACAGTCATGAACTTCAGCAAAATCAATATCTTTTGGAGCGATATTAGCCATTTTGTATGCTTGCTTGGCAGCAGCTACAGTACTTGGGATCGTAGTAATGTCTTCGCGCGCCTGAACTGCAGCCGGCGAAGCCCCTCTGCCTGAACCAATAACCTCCACATAAGGCCTCGCACTCTTCTTGGCATATTCTTCATTACAAAGTATGACAGCTGATGCTCCATCTGAAAACGGACAACAGTCATAGAGTTTCAAAGGAGAAGCTACTACTGGCGATTTCAAAACATCATCAACTGTTATCTTTCTTCGAACGTGAGCTTTTGGATTAAGGATTCCATTTTCATGGTTCTTTACAGCAACATGGGCAAGATCCTCTTCACTAGCTTTGTATGCAGTCATGTATACTCTGGCCATTGATGCAAATAATCCTGGAAATGATGCGCCATTTCCTCCTTCATAAAAGAAATCAGAACAATAAGAGAATAAAGTAGTGCTCTGAGTAGTTCCAGTATGTGTTATTTTTTCAACGCCCAGTGCCAAAACACAATCATAAAATCCAGCTGCTATATTGGCATATGCTTCTCTAAACATTACAGAACCTGAACCACATGCAGATTCAATTGTAAGTCCAGGCACATGTGGAATTCCAAGATTGCTCAATATAACAGGAGCCATATGAACCTGCCTGTCAGCAACTCCAAAGACATTTGAGATATAGCCTGCATGAATATCCTTAGGTGTAATCCCAGCAGAATCAATAGCATCTTTTGATGCATTTAATGCAATTTCAATAATACTTTCATTTAACTTACCATATTTAGTGCTGCCTGCACCAAGAATACAGACCTTATTTGTCATTTGATAACAAAAATTGTTTTTTGTATTATAAAAAGGTTAGACATCGGCTTTATAGAATTTTCAAGAATGTTATGAAGTATATATAATAATCAGAACAACATACTACAGCAAGCTTGCAGAAATAAGAATAAGAAGATATAATCAGGATATTGAATTACTGAATTATTATTTCTTCCTATATAGGGAATTCGAGGCTAGCTTCAACGATGCTACTGGACTGATAATGTTTTCATCTATTATTACTCTGGTCTTTGCTTCTGCAGCTTCTGCAGGCAATAATACAATAAGCAATTCACCATCATTAGCAATGACTAGTCCAAATGATCCTAGTATTTCTAACGCTTCTGACACTACTCCTCTCCTCCTCAGCCTACTACGAACAATCTTTCATCCACCTATCATCTTTCTTGATCTAATTGTTGCAGATCCTAAACATCATTTTATCGACATCATATATAGAAATATATTTGAGTAGACCATGGTAACTCAGTTAAGAAGTCGTTTATACTGCTGCCTGCCTTCATTCATTTCCATAGCTATTCTCAAATGCTGTTAGATTGGTTGTCAGTTTTGAAGGTGAGATGAATGTGCTGGCAAAAGAAACCTAATGAACGTGACTTAAGATCAAGGTTTGCCAAGACTGACCATGGTCTCTTAG
>DATDNG010000150.1:0-2793 GCA_036518375.1 Nitrososphaeraceae archaeon
CAGACTGCATCTCTTGGGATCGTCTGGCCATCTTCACTAACTATATTTACAGCTCTATTGTTTATATGGAGGTCAAAAATCTCATGGAATATTACAACTCGATTCTTTTATGCTGGACTAGCAGGATGGGCATTTGGTGGATTTCAAGGAACTCAGTTTGGAATGTGGGGAACTGATGTGTATTTACATAATACAATGTCCATGCCAGGACATATCCATCTTATGCTGCTATTGGGACCTCTTCTTATGGCGTTTGGAGTACTCTATGCTATACTTCCAGACCTCACCAAAAAACATATGAACAAGAATCTTGGTGAGATTCACTTTTGGCTGACAATCTTTGGAGGATTTGGTCTAGCATTGCTCTTTACTGTGATTGGTGCTGAAGGTGCAATTCGAAGAGAAGCAGATATGCCAGCTGCTTTTCATTGGGCTATGCCTTGGCTGCTATTTTTCGCTGTTTGTATTGGAATAACACAGCTAATTTTTGTATTTAATTTTGTAAAGACATTGTTAAGAAAACCAACTTCAGCAGAATTAGAAGAATACAAGAGGCTACATCAGGAGCCTACTGGAATGGGAATAACTGAAGGAGGATAAGTGCACTGAAGACGATGTTGTAGCATGGGATTAAAAGTAATATCGAAAAAGAACCGCTTGCTGAACAGTTAGTCTAGCTGGTATCTATCAACGTAAATAACAATCAAAGATACTAGGAGCCAATGGTATGATCTAATATATCTAATGCCATGATACTATTCGGGTTTAAGTTGAATTTGACTCACAACCTTTGCGAAAAAGAACTAGAGAATAATATGATAGTCAATGATGTGCCCATGAATAGCATTAGCAAAAATTAGGTCCTTAAAAAGATTAGACATTCTTGGTGTTATCAGTTCTAGACCTTGCACGTACATTTTTATGATTTTTCATAAGGTAATATAATACTAACTTTTAGATATTGCTGTTATGATAATTGGAGATTTAGCATATTTGGCAGTTGGATTTGTGACTACTTTTCTAGCCCTTGAAGCAGCATGACATTTCGCAGCCTGCAAGATAAAGGACAAGACGATAAAGCCTTGTTTGTATAAACAAATTGGCATAGTGTAGTAAACCTACATTGGCGAAGGTATATTTGCCAATGAAAGATGAAAATTGACGTAGACTTTGACTGTTATCTTTTTTGCTGTAATGATATTATTTGCTTGCCCTTAGGAAACAGTTCTCTTTTTAATATGTTCCATTCAATAGATATTCTTCCAGGGCCACTTAATATGAGACTAACAGCTATTGATAAGAGCAACAAATCCAGTTCATACCCACCAACAAATCCTTTTGGTAGTTTGGCAATGATTGTAGAACCAATCATTTCTATTATGAATAGAATAGAAGCTATCCTAGTCAAGACTCCCACAAGTAATGCAATACCGCCTACTACTTCTAGCAATCCAACTACTGGCCCCAATGTAGCTGGCAATCCTATCATATTTGAAAAGAAGTGTTCTGTACCTGATATGTTAGAAAGCTTGGGTATACCATGAGTTATAAATGCAATTCCAGCTAGAATCCTTATTGGAAGAGGGCTGTATTGAGCTATCTTTTCATATATCATTCCTCCTACCAACCACCTACACTCTTTATATGCAGCTGCTTGACAATATCCAATAAATAGCTTATAGTATAATAGCAATCAAAGCCTCAGATCTCTCTATCCAGATTCTTTTGTGTTTAAACTACACGAACTTGTAAAACAACCTCTAGGAGAACTAGAACTGCTGCTTGTCATTTCCAGGACTAGGGAAGTCAGCTTTAAAATTCTATTCTTTAATGCTTGAACATCTTGCAAGAGAAACATAAGTAAAGCTAACAACAACAAACGTGTTCATAATAGCGTAAACAATCCTTTTACGGGAAAACACCACACGTACTAAACAAAGCAACCGTTAAGCGAATCTAGGATTGTCGCGTGTGACATTTAGAGTTGAAGAAGGAAAAAGATAGAATATCAAGCAGAGATAATGATTAGTTTTGAAGTTATAAAATGTAATGAGTAGTTAAAAGAATCAATTACTGTTCTCTAATACTTTGTGCCAATTGTTGATTTCGATATCAAACATCTTCAATTGTTCTTCAAACTGTTTGTCATCTAAGCCATCAGGTCTTAAGAATGTCCAAGTAGTAGTCGAACCACTTTGATTTGGGATAATTCTGACAAATACATTCCATTTCAATCCTCCTCCTATAAATACATGATCCAGTATTCCATATTGCGGAACAGAAATGTGTTTCATCTTTGATTTACCAGCAATATTATGTTCAAAGGTCCACCAACCATCTTCACCTTTTCTTAATGATTTTATCGCACCACCAATTTCCATACTTTTCATATCGTTAAAGAAATCAAACACCTCATTAGCGTTTTTTTTTACAGTCATAGTCTTTACAATTACTTTTTTAGGTATTGTGTTTATTGGTTTTGACGCTTCTATTGTTTCCATGTATTAATGATCATATAACAAGAAAATAAATACTAGTTTCCCCGTTAGGGGTATATATCAATAGTAACATGTTATCAGAGCTAATTCAACTAGGACTAACAAATGGAGAAGCAAGAGTATACCTTTCTCTTTTAAAATTAGGCTCTTCAAAAGTAGGTTCAATAGTCAAGGATTCAAGGGTTTCATATTCTAAAGTATACGATGTATTGGAAAGATTAATCACAAAGGGCTTGGTAAGCTATGTGCTAATAGATGACATTAAACATTTTAATGCAGTAGAACCATATAGGTT
>DATDNG010000151.1:0-2740 GCA_036518375.1 Nitrososphaeraceae archaeon
AAAATAACAAGACCAATTATTCCAGCCAATACGAATTGTGCAATAGCCACTATACCATTCATTAAATTGAGGTATCTGGTTTTCAGTCTGCTCTCTTTATTACTTTTCTTTACATAAGCTAAGATGTAGAATTGAGACCCTGCAAATATCATCCATATACCAGCGAATGTAGCGAGTCCTACACTGGAGGAAATTTTCTCAGGAATCATATCAGAAATAGTACCAATTTCTGTGTCTACGATTAACGTAACAGCCACAATTATCATAATAATAAAAAGCTTCTTACTATCAAAAGCCGGAGCAAATAGCACTGATGCGCTTGTATGTGGCATGTGATATCTGTTTGCCGTATTATTTATTTAAAACTATATTAGTGGTACTAAATCAATGAACCTGATTATCATGAAGACAAGGAGCAGTTAGAAGAAGAGCAAGAAGAGGAATCTGGAGAAATAACAACGAATCAAGTTTTTGAATTCATTTGTATTTTACTAAACGTCTCCGTAGGACAGATGAATACCCATACCACATCTGACTCATAATGCGTACCTAATATCACACCCAGAAGAGATTGTCGAATTGTTCTTAAAGGCAATAAAAGGAGGGACATAGCAGTAGTCTTAAGTTCTTCAATCCCTGCTAAGGATCCGATCACTTCTGTGTCTTGCTCCTAACAGATAAAATGAAAATGTAAACTTTTCCTGGTATATTTGCAACTGAAGCTTTACATCACTTGTTAACATTTAATAACTTTCCAGTCAATATTACAACAACACCAGAAACAAGTATAGCTTCGATGGATTAGAAATGCTATTCCCATTGAAGAAATGTTTAACCAGTTTCTGACAGTATTTGTATCCGATAAAAGAACTAGGGACAGATGTCGTAATATTTGGGCCCAAAGATAATGTAGCTGATAATGGCATTTTGCAACGGTTATTGGAATAGCTAATTGAATATACAAACAAGAGCTAAAGTTAATAGAGACTCTTGTTGTGAAGTCTATCTACCTACATTTCCGTTAGCAATCTCTATGACTTTGCTTCATATACTATGTTAAATGGTGTTTGAGTAGCACGTCTAAAATGCTTAAAGCCACCAGCCTTTACCACACGTGATATACGTGCTTCTCCTGCTTGTGCACCTAATGCGGGCCCATTTTGACTTAATGACGTAGGTACACATATCATAGTAGAACCAGCATAAAACAGACGACCAACGAGATTCAGATTATCTTCTAGCTTATCATTTGCAAATGGCTCTACTATCATTACAGTTCCATCAGGTTTAATTGATTTTAGTGCATGGGCTGCTGCTCCTTGTGGGTCTTCCATATCGTGTAAGCAATCGAAGAATGCTATCAAGTCATAATATGCACCTTCCCCTTTTTTTCCTTCTTCAGTAGCAGCAGCAGGAGGTGGAAAATTAGTAGATGATGCAACTTCAAATCTTACCCTATCATCATCTAAACCTTCTTCTCTTGCTTTGTTTCTTGCATATTCTATAGATGCAGCATGATTATCAAATCCATAAAACTTGCAATTAGGATAAGCCTTTGCCATAAGTATTGTTGTGATTCCATACCCACATCCAATATCAGCAACTTTTAGACCCGGTTCTTGCTTTAGTCTTTTTTCAACTTTGCCATTATCTAGAGCAGGAATCCATGAGCTAATAAGATTAGCAATATATCCTGGTCTATAGAATCTTTCTGTGCCTTCATATAGGTCTTTATGACGATCTCCCCATGCAATACCTTTACCGGTCTTGAACGCCTCAAGAATTTTCGACTCGTCTCTAAAAAAAGCCATATTAACTTGAAAACCACCAGCAATATATGCAGGGCTGTTTTCATTAACTAATGCTTGAGCATGCTCAAATGGAAGAGTATACCTTTGAGATGAAGGATCATACGTCAGATATCCACCTGCAGCTTGGTTTGCAAGCCATTCTCTTATATAACGTTCCGAAGTGCTAGTAAGATTAGCAAGCTCTTGTGATGTAATTGGTTTTGCAAAGTTATATATAGCTTTGTATAATCCAAGCTTATCTCCTATGTATGCTAAAATAGCACTTGCTGCTCCTCCAAAGTCAGACAATACCTTTCCCATAAATTGCTGAAGCTTTTCATTATCTATTGTTGTTGGTGATGACGGTGATGATGCTGTATTTGATGAAGATTCATCAGATGTCATAATGCCGTACAACATGTGCTCTAACTCATATACGTTTATCGATACAGAATTGGGCTGACATCAATAAACAGAAAATAAAGTGAAAGTTGGAAAGCTTATGTCGATGTGAATGGTTTTGATTGATAACTAGGTGCTATTTATGGACAAGCAAAAGGCTTAATAAATAATATATCATGATGATAAACACGACAGAATATGTTATCATTAGGATGTCGTGACACTGGCGCAGGAGCGTTGGGCTGCGATTATGTAGCTAAAGGAGAAACTGAAGAAGAGCTTTGGAGAGATGGTACAGAGCATCTAATAAAAGTACATGATATGAAAGCTGAGGATATAACTCCGCAGTTTAAACATTACTATAGACAATACATCAAGCATCACTAAAATGCATTAGAATCAGTAAAACAAGCAGCACCAGTAAATAGAGATACTAATTTACATTTAACTGCTGGTCTAATTAAGAATCCAGACCTATAAATTACTGCGAACTATTCTTTCCAATTTATCTATTACCCTTATCATTGCAAACGTATGATGAACCTTCG
>DATDNG010000152.1:0-6531 GCA_036518375.1 Nitrososphaeraceae archaeon
CAAGACCTAGAGAAGTTAGTGCAAATGAAAGAAATAAAATTATAACAACAATCAGCATTAATGATACTGGGGTATAATGGATCCCAAGTACTAGTCCAATTGCTAATAGTATAGCAGCCTGCAGTAATGAAGTCGTCATACCTCCGAACGTTTTTCCTATGAAAATCGTCGTCCTGCTAACAGGAGCAACCATTACACTTTTAAGAAAATCAAACTTTCTATCCCAAATTATGTAAGAGCCAAAGAATACCGACGAAAATATAATAGACATACTAACTATGCCGGGAAATATGAATTGTTGATAGCCTACACCGGACACTCCGCCATCTGCATGGCCTATTCCAGGATTTACCGATGGATTCGTTGTAACAGAACCAAATCCTGCTCCAATAACAAATAGCCATAGTAAAGGCGTAAATGTAGATGCCACAAGTCTGCTTTTTTCTCTCAAAAAGACTTTGAATTCCCTAAGCCAAATAGCGTATAATTTGCCGAGCTCCCTCTCCATAATAATATTATTTATTTTCATATTGAGCATATCGTTCCATAAAGCCTCCTTCGGCAGGATCTTGGTGCTGTGCCATAATGTCCCTTCCCGTAAATTTGAGGAAAACATCATTAAGGGTAGGACTTCTAAAGTTTACAGATTTCACATTATTATTATTATTATTATTATTATGAGTGCCGCTGCTATTATTATCAATTGCCTTGAGAATAATAGGTAAATTGCTGCTCGCGTCATCAACATAAATCACAAGGTTTCCTTCTTTATCATTTAATTCTACTTTGTGCACAAAGTTATATGGTTTTAAAATGGTTTCTACAATATCTTTTGTTCCCAATCCTTTATTTTTTAATTCTATTTCTATTATCTCGCCCCCAAGACTTTCTTTTAATCCCGATGGCGAATCAAGTGCAATTATTTTTCCTTTATCTATAATACCAATCCTGTTGCAAAGAAAATCTGCCTCCTCCATATAGTGGGTGGTTAGTATCAGCGTGATTTTCTCATCTTTGACTAATTTATCAATATATTTCCACATTATTTCTCGGCTACTTGGATCCAATCCCAAAGTTGGTTCATCCAAGAATATGACTTTTGGTTTATGAAGTAATCCCCTAGCAATTTCTAGTCGTCTACGCATTCCTCCAGAATATTTCTTCACTTGATGATCCTTTCTATCTGTGAGCCCGACTAGCTCTAGAACATCCTTAATTCTCTTTTCTCTAATATGCGCCGGAACAGCATATAAAAGTGAATGTAACTTCAAATTCTCATAGCCTGTTAGCATATCGTCACTACTTGGTGCCTGAAATACAATCCCTATGCTAGACCTGACTTTGGAAGATTCCTTTACTATGTCATATCCATTTACATGTGCTGTGCCAGATGTAGGCTTTACCAACGTTGCAAGAATATGTATCAATGTCGTCTTGCCTGCACCATTCGGACCGAGAAGTCCAAAGACCTCGTTATCATAAATTTCAAGATTAACACTATCTAGAGCAGTTAAGTTTTCATATCTCTTAACAAGGTTATTAATGCTTATCAATACTCAGTTGTAACTTGTATTAATTTAGTTTATGGAGATTTATATTATTTGATCTGACGATTATTTTTACACTCTTGTAGATGCGATTCAGAATGTTAAAATGGCTTGGATACTTTTCGAGTATGTTTTTCATCCTAAATGTATTGGTTCAAAAATTGCAAAACTATAGTTGATACTGCTTTTATTCTCTCATAAGTGCCAGAGTTATACTCGCTACTGTATTTTTTATTCTAAACCCGAGTATAACTTCATATAGCTAACATGCTCAAAAGGAGGTACCGATATATCTATTGACTGATACAAAGATATGTATGGACTGTGGCAAACAATTTACTCCTAAACCGAGTGAAATTGATGCGCCTTTAATACTCTGTGAAGATTGCAATGCCCTTATAAAAAGGCGGTTTTGGGTTTCGATGAAAATAGGAAATACCCGAGATCAAACTGATAAAAATAGTCATGATGCAAAGCATTAGCACCTTACACTGCTGTAGTAGCTCGGTATATCAGGATTATTGATTCTAAAACAGTTATTTGATCTCGCCTATCAAGCAGATCGGGTAAAGTGATTGGTCATTTTCGGATTTGTATCAAACAAGAGGTCTATCTGCACGGATTATTTCTCCTATTTGTGTTTTCTCTCCATCTACGATTCTATTTAATATCTCTATGGCCGAATGCTTATGCAAGTATTCATTGTTATTTCCGCATCTATATGAGTATGTGCATCTAGGACAGCCACTTTCACTCTTGCAACTGCACTCGGACACTATTCTTAACGCCCTTATTATTGCCTTGTCAAATTTGTCATATAATGCTCTGCTAGCGCCATTCCCGCCTATACTTCCATCGTAAATAAAAATTAAACCTGAAGATCCAAGGGATATTCCACCCAGATCTTGTGATGCCCCTCCAGTTATCATTGAGCTTCCCTCTATTATGGCATGCTCAGAAGCGTGATATCCACTCATTTCCACATACTGCTCATCAATCGCGGCCTTCAAAATATCTTTAGGTTGGGGAGATTTGAAAACCAATCCTTTTGTAATAAATTCAAATTCTATCGCTTTTTCAAAGACCACTTTTGTTCCCTGCAAGGCCTCCTTACCAATTTCGATATTTGAATATCCCGATACTTTCTTTTGAATTTTTAAAGAACAATACATAACTTGTAAACCGTGTGATTTCTTTTGTTCATAGGTTTCCAGAAGGGTCGGCCACTCGCTGACTGCTGCCTTTGTATAGTACGGATAGTCATTTGGAATAGATTTTAATTCAGCAAAAGCTATAGGCAGTTGTTGTTGTCGTTGTTTTTGATTTTTGCCAAGAAATTGTAGTTCTTTGACTTGATACCTTCTGCCTGCCAAGAAGTATATTGCATTATTGTGAAGTTCTTCTATAGCTTGGGGCATCTGACGTTCACCAATCAATTTTCCATTATAGATTATCTCAACTTTGGTCCCTATTCCTCTAATGCTAAAGTCCCTGAGAACATCCATTGCATTCTTAAAATTAGGTATAAAAAATCTTCCTTTTGACAGTTCAAGTAGATCTTTTGAAACAAGTCTATCAATAGTCTTCGACCGAGAATATGATTCGATTATAGAAAGCGGCTTATCACAGCACATTGCAAGAACCTGATATTCCTCTACAAATGGGTTAGTAGGGTCAGTATATGCAATTTGTTGATCTTCAAGGTAATCGTCTGGATGCAGTTTGTAATACTGACTTATGGGGTCATTTCCAAGTGCGAGAAATGCATAGCCTTCTTGACCGCTCCGTGCTGCTCTTCCCAATCTTTGGGTCAGTCTGTCAATAGGCACGATATCGGATATAATAGCGTCTACATCTCCAATATCTATGCCAAGCTCTAGCGTAGGAGTAGCCGAAATAGCCATTAATTTACCATTCTTGAATGAGTCTTCTACTGATTTGCGCTCTGTTGATAACAAGCCAGCTCTGTGTACTCTTGTTTTTATTCCTTGCTTGGTTGAATAGAATGCCAAAAGCTCTGAACCCAAATGCGATTTATTAAAGGCAATTGTCTTGTGATTTCTTGTAGCTGTTTGTCTTAATAAATCTAGCATTAGAGACCTTTGTGAGCGGAAGGAAGGGAACAAAACAACAAAGTTAATTTTGCCTCTTCTACCTCTCCCCTGTATAACCTTCATCTCTCTTCCGAACAATGACTGACAGAAATCTTCTGCGTTTGGCAAAGTAGCAGAAGCGGCAATTATCTGGAGTTTATTGTTGTTGTTGTTGTTATTTTTAGAGGTAACCAGCCTTTCAAGTCTTTTTATAATATGATGGATATTAGCTCCGAAAATACCAGAATATACATGGACCTCATCAACAACCAAAAATTTCGCAGTTTTAATTAGACGAGAAAACTTTGTTCTGTTAAGCAAATGATAATGAATTACATCAAAATTTGTGATAATGATTTGTGGAGGTAAGTTATTTATTACTATTGAATCTCTTTCAGCTTTTGTCGTATCGCCATCAAATACATTTACTGTTACGCCTAAAGCATCTGCAAGATGTCTTATCTTTGGCAATTGATCCCTTGCAAGGGCTTTAGTTGGATACACAAAAACAGCAAACACTTTTCCCTTACCTTTCAGTTCAGGCCGCATGGGTGAAAAGTAGGAAATTGCTTCAGAAATTTTTTGTAATATGGGAATACTGAATGCCTCCGTCTTACCAGAACCAGTTGGAGCAACAATAACAACATCTTCTCCAAGTAATATTTTTTTAATTGATTCCTCTTGAAATTGGTAAAGCTTGTTGATATTCCTTGTATACAGAGCTTTGATAAGGCCGTCTTCTATTGGAAGAACCTGCGGTTCATTACCCTTTTCAATCTCACTTTCGTGGATTACTCTGAAATCAACTACATAATCTTTTTTAGAATATAATATTACCCTAAGTAATTCGTCTTCCTCTGCATGGTTGCGGTTAATCAAAGAGTCTATCTCAGAGGCCGGTCGCAAAAGTCTTTCCTGTTCAAGTAATAATCCCAGATCTTGTGCTTTGGCAGCCTGACCATTATCATACATATCAAGAAATCCCAAATATGCTTCATCTTGATTGCCAACTGATGGAACAACACCACAGATATCACATTTGGAGCACAGAAACATCAGCCGCCCATTGTATATTTTGCTAACCTCAACAGAGTGTAGAGAACCGCAACCTGGACATCTATAATGGGACACATATTCAACAAGTATTGCCTTGATATATCCCTTCTGGGATTAGACATAAGTTGTATGGTTTTTTCATAAGTGATATCACATCCAAATATCCAAGTGATATCCTATTATCATATCCAAGTTTTACTAATTCTATCAAAATTTACTATTATTGCATAAAACTAAAATGAAAAGGCACAACATTGACCATTGCTAAACTTCTAACATATATCTTGCTTTCAGGTAATGCCAAACCAAAAACAACCAACTGTCTTATATCTTTTCTGTATTGGTTGATTTTGTCATACTGAAAGGCTTCGTATACTAAAGCGTAAATTCTGTTCATTTAAATGAAGAGGAGTAACCTCGCATACCATTTTACGTATCTATATATAGATTATCTCGGTTTGTTTCGTTTTCTTCTCTTGGCTTTTCCATATTTTTTACTAGCTGATCTAAGTGCACCATAAGCATGAGTCTTGTTTTCTTCCTTATGTATTACGTCCTTTTGCATTATATATTATGATACTATACGATGATATTATATACTATTGGCTAGTGAGGAGACTTAATATTATTACCGCTGTCCGAAATAGAAAATATTCATCCCATGACTCTAATCGCAAGAATTAGAGTAATAAAGGCAAAGAACAAACAAACCTCTTCTTAAGTTACTATTAAACAGCATTTTTTGTTGCCATCCTGGAAGAAATGGTATGAGCTACGAATTCAACCGATGATCTTTGTATCGTTTGCAGAAAAACAAATTATTATCTGTCAATGGTACGTCATCATCATCATCTTGAATATATTACAAAAAATACGAAGTAAGGACTTTAGTTACTTATTAATGCTGTCTAATTATATCCGTCAATCGGTTATGTAATGAATAATAATAAACCAAGAAAAAACAAGTTCATTAGGAGCATAAACATGTAAATGCAAGCACAACTACTTTTTTATTTAGCTAATCAAAATATACCTTATCCGTGTTGCCAAATCACTGATGCTGAATGGTTTTTTAATAACATCGTTTAGCTCAACTGATGGAACAACAGCTTTAAATTCCTCTACTGCTATATCAAAAGCTGTCATAAATACAATTTTTAATGATGAATTTTTTTCTTTCAAACAAAGATAAAGTGCAAAACCGTTCATGTTAGGCATATAAATATCTGTTAATACAAGGTCGTAATAATCACGAGGATGATTCTCAAAAGCATCTAAAGCTGATTCTACGGTCTTAAAGATATGAATTTTAAAGCCTTTTTCCTCTAAACCATTTTTTATCGCAAGCAAAATATTATCGTCGTCATCAACAACCATGATATTACAAACAGCATCTTGAGAAAGAATGTTTTTTTTACGTTTGGCTTTGTACATTTACAACGTCTTTTTACAAAACAAAGCGTATGTAGTATGTCTTGTCATTTTAACATCATGTTATTAATAATTTTTATTCTAATAATCCTTACAGATTGAATTTATTGTTACTTCAGCATACTAACAGTAGATTGACCTTTCTTCCTGCATTTGTCAGAATCAAGATAAGAAATTTCACTACTATAATTACACTCGATCATGTCATCAGGCAATAGACTATTCTTAATTTTGGGACTTACCAACATGTTCTCATTTGATGACGAAAGTAACTGAAAGTCTCTTCCAAGTCCAAGTTTCAATACTTCAAATGATTCTACACATGTTATCGTTGGACTTAATCTACTTTGTAATGCCCTATACTGTGCCAGGCCTCTTATAGCATTTGATGCAAGAAATATCTT
>DATDNG010000153.1:0-2200 GCA_036518375.1 Nitrososphaeraceae archaeon
ATTCCTACTACAGAACTCTTTGCACATTATGGCAACATTTACAATATCAAGTCAAATTTTTTGGTAGTATTTGATAATAAAGGAAATTACATAGCTACTCCAAGGACACAATTATTAGGAAAGAACTATTTTGGAAATGAGGCTCAGCAAATCTTCCACCATAATCCAATACAAGGTAATTTATATCGCCAATTGCTTGAAGGGCAGCCAGGCAATGAAGTATATGATTTTGGGATTGGTGAGAGACTAAATACTGGATATCCAATTTTGGTGCAAGGAAAACCAACATACTTTGTATCCGCGGTAACTCCAACTTCTGTAATATATTCGCAGATCAATGGTGTAATTTTTACAGAGAGAATAGAGATGTCTTCGCTTCTTGCTGGCACTACAGCTGCAGTTGTTGTTCTCATCCTATTTCTTATTAAATGGAGTAGCAACTTAAATGAAGAAGTTAAAAGAAGAACCAATGAATTAAATGAATCAAATAAGCAGCTTTCAGTAGCTAATGAACAATTAAAACTTCATGACAAAATGCAAAAAGAGTTCATCAATGTGGCAAGTCATGAGATAAAGACTCCAACTCAAGCTATTTTAGGATATACTGAACTTCTAGAAAGACATCCTGAAAAAAGAGAGCAAATATCTGGTGCTCTGTATAGAAACGCCAACAGGTTACAGAGACTTACAAACGACATATTAGATGTTACAAGAATTGAAAGTCAGACACTCAAGTTAAGAAAAGAGAAGTTCAATCTGGCAGATTTAATGTCTAATATTGTGGAGGATTTTAAACACGATATTCAAAAGAAAGGTAGTGACACTGTGTTATCATATCAACCAGAATATAATAATCTTGTAGTAGAAGCAGATAAAGAAAGGATAACTCAGGTCATTTCTAACCTGTTAAATAATGCTATTAAGTTTACCAAAGAAGGGAGCATTTCAATTAATTTCATGAAAAAGACAAACAGAGATGGAAAAAATGACGATATCCGAGAAGAAGTTGTTGTTAGTGTGGAGGACACAGGTACTGGTATACATTCAGAAATATTACCAAGGTTATTTACGAAATTTGCTACAAAATCAGAAGTGGCTAGTGGTACTGGCCTAGGATTGTTTATTTCAAAAAGTATTATAGAATCGCACGGCGGCAAATTGTGGGCGCAGAATAATAACAGCATGAGTAATTATGTAGAAAAGAGAGGAGCAACGTTTTACTTTACCCTTCCGTTGATGACAAACAACAAAATGCGGAATAATAATAATGATAATGAAAATGACAATAGTAAATCTAGGCAGTTGTCTAAGAGTTGAATAAACAGAACACGAAGAGAAGAATCTTAGTAGTAGACGACGAGCCAGCATACGCAAAGCAGTGGTGCAGAGGACTAGCAGCAAAAAGTGTCTTCACCGCAGATGCATTAGAACAACGCTTTGGATTGCTATCACTAATGTGCCATTGGTATGTTAAAGATTTGATTGGAAATACAACAGCAGATTGTGTGCGTGTATATGTAGTTACGTTATATGCTGCATGACAACGACTAATTGATTGATTAAAATGCAATAGACTGCAAAGATCTTTAGGGAGATGGAGGAATAATCCCTGGTAGTGGCGATGATGATGATGGCACTTCGCTATCATTGCTAGGGCCATTGCTGCTGCCACTTTTATAGATGGAATTATCTTTACTGCCACAGTTATTGCATGAATTTGACATGGATAACTGAGGTGGGTTTGTAGGTGTCGCAAGTAAATCAGTTGCAGTTGGCATACCTTCTCTATGCGAGTTTACGGCACCACCACCACAATTCAACGTTGCAGATAGAACCGCACCACGAGGAGAGGACTCGTTTAGGTCGGCGCAACTTAATGATTGCCCCATGGACGTGTAATTTAATGACTGGGTTCCGTTTACAAGGTAGCGTTGTACATTCTGATATGATGGTGATAATGACGATGGATATGATGTTGATGAATTTGACATGCTAGAATTTGCAGCAGATACTAATTGTTTCCATTCCTCGTTATAACCAACACTATATCCTATGCGATAATTGCTGCTACCTTGATTAATCCTTGGATTATAGAGACTACTACCATTCAAAGATGAAAAATCGTGCACGGCAGCAATATGGCCAGTATTCTTACCAACACCATAATCTAAAGCTGTTGTTGAGTTAGTAGAGGTGTTAG
>DATDNG010000154.1:0-2031 GCA_036518375.1 Nitrososphaeraceae archaeon
TGGAAACTTCCAGTGCCTTTTGATGCTAAGATCAGAGACAGACAAATGACCAATGTATCACCACATTAGTTAAAGCCCTTCAGCCATGGATGCACCAGCTACAAACGACGTAATATATCGCTTAGGTATACGATACTTGGACAAACACTTTATGCAAATACATGATTGTGGCGGGAAAAGGTGAAGGGAAGAGAAGAGAAGAATTTGACCAATAGTGTCAGCAGCAAAAGAGTAGTAGCGAAGAAGTTGAGAAGGAGGAACGTGAAGAAGCTAAAAGAAGAATACTCGAAGAAAACCCAAATATACCAGGCTTTGTTTTATACAACAGTAAATAGTACTCTGAGAGTTGTACTTGAGGTTTTATAGCTAAACTCCAAGCAAAGACCAGTAATCATCGTTTCATACAATATTATGGAGAATTGAAGCAACAGTGGCCTTAAGCAACGTTTTTATTTTTCTCATATAATATCACATGTTTGAATAATGAGGCTTATCGTAATATTTAATAAATTAACTATGGGCATTGTTTCTCTTTTTGCGTTATTCTCTATTTTAGACTACGATGATGATAAAGGTGCCTATGCGCTTGTACCAAACATACTAAAAGTAAAAATTAGTTCACCAGTTGATAGTCAGCAAGTTCCAACAGGTAGTTTACAGATAACCGGTAACTCTACGGATGATGCACAAACTGACTGTATAGTTACAGTCGCTCTCAACCGCAAACTTCCATATCAAACAGCTTTAGCAACTGGACCTGGAGATAATAATGACTACTCGAATTGGAGCTTTACATTTAATTCAAGTTATACGACCATACAGCCTGGTCAGAATAGAATAGCAGCCAGACTAACTTGTCCAGAAAATGCAACTAGTATCAAGGGAACTCACATAAATGTCACAGGAGTGCAATCATCTGCAAATTTGACCCAGCAACAACAGACTATAAATCTGCCACCATCACCTTCATTATCAACAACAACAGCAGCTCCTCTTATAGTCCCTACTGTATATGAAGAGAAGATAATAAGACCGTTTCAATACCAATGTTATCCAAAACATAATACAAACATTTAGACTATGAAAGTCGACACATGCATTCGATGAAGTGTTTTGTAATTTGATTGTACTTTTGCTACTAATTTTTGCTTAAGTTACATTAAGGTGAATTAGTGTAGTTGCAGGCCCTTGAGTAATGAGATGGTATAATTATATCGCCAAACCAATGCCAACCAAGGTAAAGAAGAAGAATGAAATGCACAACAGCAAGAAGGAAAGAAAGAAGTATTCATGACTATACACCTATCTATTATCTGCTAAAGACAAGCAAACTATAAGTAGACATCGTGATTTTGATTACAAAGTTACATGCATATAAAATCGACTGCAAATATAAGGACATTATTTTTGGCTAGCGTTATCGCCTTGATAGTGAAACCCATGAATTTATCCAATGAACAAAGTTATCATAATCAATCATTATCATCATCATCACAGCAGCAGGATCAGCAAAGTATCATAAGCTGTCAGAATAGACGTGACTATTCTTAACAGATTCAAAATGCAAGTGCAATACACTAAGAGTGAAAGGCGGAAAGGTCTAGGCGATAATTTATGAGTAGCAACTACACTGTAAATGGCAACTATGTCCAATACACGCAGAGGACTTCCTCTAACCAGCTCTCGTATTGAGAAAATATTTCCGAAATTAACACCAGCTCAGATTGATCGTATTGCAGCGCATGGACGTACTCGTTCAGTACAGCCTGGTGAAGTGCTAATAGAGCAAGGAGATACATCGGTACCGTTCTTTGTTGTGATCATGGGAGAAGTGGAGATTGTACGCCCCTTCGGTGCATATGAGACCCTTGTAACTGTCCATGGTTCCGGTCAATTCACAGGAGAGGTCAATATGCTCTCTGGCCGACGGTCTTTGGTTCGGGCGCGTGCTACTAAGGCAGGTAAGGTAATCGAAATAGATCACCAACAGTTGCTTGGTTTGCTACAGACTGATGCTGAACTTGGCGATAT
>DATDNG010000155.1:0-13504 GCA_036518375.1 Nitrososphaeraceae archaeon
TTTGAAGTCGAAGAATTCTCAACCATAGAAGATGTTTTCCTTTATCTTATATCTATTGCGCCTTATATGAAGCAGGTTCTGCCTGTTAGTTCATATAAAGGCTATGTATTTTCGATAGTACCACTAACCCCATTGTCAGGAGACGTATTAATGATGGTTTATACAAAAAATACATTGGAACCAGGAATGATAGAATTTGATATTGCAACAAAGAAATATAAGACAGTTACTGCAGTTGAACGTGCAGACAAGAATTATTTCATTGTCTTGACTCCTAAAAGAGCAACCGTAGCAGACAGCGCAATTACATATTTGGAATCTAGCAAAAAAATGTAGATCAGAGCCTTGGCGGTAATGAAGCAGTCACAGATCTTTTTCTCGAATATCTATCTATAATGTCCTCAGGAACTTGACCATTAAAGAGGTCTTTTGACAATCCTTTAAGATATCTCAGTATAGCCCACGTTCCTGCTTTTATCAACCCGGCCATGAATATTTTCATTGCTGGACCATAGGTCTTATTTCTAATAATGATTGGAATGATGTCATTGATGACTCTAAGATTATGCTCCCAGCATTTCCAAAACAATGTAAACTGTGCTTCATTCAGGTTGCCAAAATGCATCGAATTCCTTTCTGAGAAGTCTTGATAAAGCAACGGCGCAACTAGACCCCTCATATTCATTTCTCTAAAATCTTCAATAAGATCAATTGTATACTGTGTTTCGTCTGGCGTTTCATCTGGCCACCCTATAATCAAAGTCAGTGCCGGAAACCAGTGGTTATGGTTTAGAATTTTACACCCTTCTCTTACAACTGCTCCCCATTCATCCGGTTGGTACGGCTTTGCCTTTATACCTAGATGTTTTTTGACCATTCGTGGAGCTACTGTCTCTATACCAAGATTAGTTGCTAGCCACCTTCCGCTTATATCCATTTCATTAATCTTAGAAAGTTTCTCGATGAGACTAGCTGAAGATGCGACAGCAGATAACGTCATATGCGTAGTTCCCACAAAGTTTGCACCTAGAGATTTCAATCCTTTCCATAAATCCACAATTGCATCAGAATTTGGAATGAAGTCTCTATTATCACATCCATAAAGTAGCATCTCATCTGACTGAAGCCAAATAGAGTCAAAACCATATTCCAGATTAATTTTAGCCTCTTCCTGTAATCGCTCCAATGGAATATCCTTCTTCGAACGCTTATTAACGTCACAAAAGTCACAGCCTCTCCCACAACCACGCATAGCTTCAATCAAAGAGTTTATAGTTGGACCACGGATCATAGGAATATTTTCAATATTTCTAACAAAGGTGTGCAATAATTCTGGGGCATCACCTGTCTCTAAATCATGGAAAAGGTCAAGAGCAAGTTCATCAGCTTCTCCTATCACAACTGTGTCAATTCCATGAATTTTCATCCTGTCAGGCTTTGCTAGTTCCCATGCACCATTTCCGCCAACCACGACTTTAAATTTAAATTTCTTTTTTAATTGAATAATAGATGCACACATCTTCTTAAATTTCATAGCTACATAGGACAATTTTTCGGGCGACATTGTAGTAGTAACTGGTGCCATACCAAGCGGATCCATTACGTTAATTCCCACAACTTTTGTTTCTGATCCAATACATTTGTGAAGCATTTCCGGATGAGCAAGGAAAATATCCTCACGTTTATACTCTTTTAAAAGAGCAGCTTCAATTCTTCTTAACCCACACTGGGCGACCTTGACTCCTCCAGTATTTTGATTAGTCTCAACACTGGGACAGAATAACTTGTCAAATACAAATTCAGGGACGAGCTCATAAGGCCCGCAGGCAATAAAACCATACAGGAAGTTTCCTCTGTAATTTGTCATAAGACTGCGATCCGCAGTTAAAACTATACTCTTACCAGCCATCATTTACCTCTCTTTATTTCGTCTAAGCCTGAGTATAAATCTATTACTATAACGTAGTACTCAGAACATCCATTATTAAACAGTCAATATAGACCTCTTCTATGACCTTTAACCAATATTGATTTTAGTTGTCGATGATCAAGTATAGATAAAGCATCTAAAAAAGTGACCCACATGAATCCACCATGTTCAGCAGAGAGCCTAATTTTCCTAGTAGATGTAGTTGCAAAATAAAACCTAACCTCCTTTTCAGCTTTCATACCATCTGCTTTAAAATAAGAATATCGAATCCTTCCAATATATGATTGAATATCTAAATAGGTAATTCCCGTTTCTTCTGATACTTCTCTCATCAAAGTCTGGATTTCAGTTTCTCCCTTCTCTTTGTGTCCCTGTGGAAAACCCCAAAAACCTCTCTTATTTTTTAGCAGGAGAAATTCAGAAGATTCTATATTTTCAGTTGAAGGCTGATATTTTATTACTGCTCCAATCGACTGTTCCAGCGCCACTCTATACCAATACTTTACACATGATAAGATAGTTATAACATTGTTTCTTCATGTTAAACGTATTAATATCCAAATAAAACTGTTGGAATATTGCTAAAGGGCCGGTCGTCTAGTCCGGTAGGATACGGCATTGGCATTGCTGAGGTCGTGGGTTCAAATCCCACCCGGTCCACTACACTATCAGTCCTAAAATGAGAGTTTTCGATAGAACAACAATGAGGTCGATCCTAAGAATTAGACAAGTTAGTTCAGTTTTGAAGTTTATAGTAGAACGTTTATACAGTTTGAAAATAGTTATTGTTCTGAAGTTTTAGCAAATCTTGGAAAAACTTCCCTTATTTCAAAGCCCACGTTTCCTTTATATATAATTTGATATATTCTAAAAATTGATTTAGTTCTCGAATTATATCCTATTCTAAGGATTTTTCTAAATGTCTCAAGTTCAGCATCTGAAATAATGCTCCCTATCCCCGCATCCCTACGTTTTATCTGGCTTATTATTTCATAAGGCAAATTAGACGGAATAATATTTGATCTCGCATATGCTAGCTTTTTACCTGTTTTTTTGTTAATAATATTTACTTCTCGCTCAATTAATTGATAAGACTCCTTTTGTTTCAGAATTTTTACCGTAATTTCAGAATTTGTTAATATACTCAAGACTTGCTCTACAGTTCCAGTTTCAGCTAAGAGGATTTTTTCAAATAAATGGAGTTTACGGTTAGATTTATTTTCAAGGTCAGAAATTACTTCTATCATGCTTCTGAAATCTTCTATATCTATAGAAACTACAGCCATTATCTTACACAAATACTTCAAATATCAAAAAAATGATGATCTGATAAGAGCCTATAAATAATTGACACACTAGCAAATGCTATAGTTGCCAAACTAATTGTTTTAAGACCGGTTTCCAATCGTTTGACACGACATTCATCTTGTACAATTCTTTTTTTTAATTCTTTATAAGGTCTAGATATTTTAATTTCTACATAGCTAATAACACCCGCAATAGCAGAGAAGGCTAATGGCATAATTCCAATCGAATTTGTTTGCATTATAAACCCAGCCAATAGCGGCAACACACCCCAAGCGATTGAAAACCACAAATCATTATGAAAATATCCATTGAATAATTCGAAATTATATGTAAAAATAAAAAATCCTTCTAGAATAGCTATTATCCAGAGTAATGGTACATAAAGCACCATATAATAAATTCCTATAGAATATGCCACCACTAGGCCCAATATTACTAATAGCCATAACTGTTTCTTATTAAAGTAATCACCCCAAGGCTTGATCTTTCGTGAACCTAGACTATCAGCTGCATGAGCGGATATTCCAAGGGCCAATGCATATATAAGAACAAGTGCTCCGACTCGATCCCACACTATATTATAGGATAGCATGGATCCTAGTATTGTGAAAGATATACACATCCCAGTATATGGAATGAATAGTAACCCTATAAAAGCCCGAAATCTGAGAGGCCCAAATTTTGGTACGAACCATTCATTTAAACGGGTATCTTCATTCATGGTTTTATCGCAGAGATGATTGCAGCCATCCCAAACGTATAGTACTTGCATGATACATTTTTAAATCCTCTTTCCTCAAGCGACTCCGTCATCTGTGCAACCCAGCTGCTAGTCCTTACTACGTGATACAACTCATGGAAAACAACCCTCCACGATTTGACCATATAACCCATCATTTTCAAAATTACAAAATAGGCTCTCAAAAAATTCTGCAGTAATATGTTTTTTGGATAAGTAAAATCATGAAAAATTATTGTACCGTCATGATTTAGAATACGCCAGCATTCATCTACAACTCTTTTAATGTCGACGTATTTTGCTAGATATGATGACATTACAAAATCAAAACATTCACACTTATAAGGCAATATTTCTGCTGTTCCATTGGTAAGAAGGAAATTTTTTCTTTTCTTTTTAGCAATTTGTAAATAATCAAATACCAAATCCAAACCAATCACCTTCATCATCACAGCATTATTAGTAAGCATTGAAGAAAGGATTCCTGTTCCACAAGCAAGATCAAGAACCGAACCTTGGTTACTAATGATGTTTATAATCTGTTTTTTCCAAGAAGAATCTTGGCCAAAGGTAGTAAAATGTACGATAGAATCATAACTGGAGGCATTCTCAGAACTAAAGAATTTCCTTACGTTCCCATATCCTTGGTGTATCTCCAACATCTTTGATTTGCGGTACGTCTTATTAAATATTGAAAAATTTATACTAGTATCATACTATAGTTTTCATAGTTGTATTTCATCAATTGGCAAAGAGATATATCGATAGAAGAGTTAAATGGACAAAAAGTCGTTGTTAAACGAAATAAACGAACCAAGGATTTTCACGAGTATCTCTTAATATCAGCATACACCTTAATTTCAATACTTTTGGGACATCCATCTTCTCCACCATTACTTGGAAGGATGACAATAAACAGTGAAGGTTACAAGATGAGAAGAAATTTGGGACAGTTAGGAATTCCTACACCAGGGCTAATATCTCATTCAGATACAGCACTTGTTGAAGAATATGTAGAAGGTGGTGATCTTTACAGAGCATTTTCTGAGGGCAAAGACACACTATCATTAGCTTTTCAAGCAGGAGCTTTAACTGGAAAGTTACATAAGGCAGGATATGTGTTTATAGATAATAAGTCACAGAATTATCTTGTAACATCGGATAATCTAGTTGTCAGAACAGATTTAGGATTTATGCAAAAAAAAGATTCAATCTTCCCTAGAAGTATGGATATAGGTTCATTCTTAGCAAGTGTTATTGATTTTGAAAGCTTTCAATACTACGCAATAGAAAAGGCCTTTTTTGATGGGTACAGATCAGAGATGAGGCAAGATTTTCCCTACTTGCATATTATTTTACGCAATATGCTTGCTCTGGGTTTTGCTTCAAATCAGGCTGCAATGTTTAGAAATATGCTTGTAGATTCTAAATCATCCAGGTCCAACAAAGAATTCTAAGAGAAACAATTACGTTAAAACTTGAAAGTGAAGCTACAATATTAGCTTTATATTCATCCTATAACTGCCTATAGTATCCACAACTATCATAGTAATATAGAAATTGATCTAACTTAGGATATAGAAAGCAATTTATTTAGCATTATTTTCCCTACCGAATTATAGGTGTTTTCTTATCAAAACCCCCTGAACCAAATTTACAATAGAAGCATTGATCGGACTGCATATAAGGTATTTTTTGAACTACCACTGCACCAATTTTAAGTGCAATTTTCGTCATTAATCGATACTTCAGAGGCATAGATGGAATTACCTCCTCAAAATAAACACTATAATGATCTGGACATAATTTAAGAGTGACCTGTGTTTTTCTCTTTTTCTCTGGACTGGCTTCCCATTTATTGCTGCTTATAGTCTTAGATATATTAATCTGTTCACGAATGTACTCATGTTTTGGACATGGGCAATCTTTTCCTAGAGGATGCCTGTAGGCAGGAATATTTTTCCAATTAAAGTCTGGGAAGTCCTTCTCAAAATCGTCCATATGACGGTCATTATATGTACAATGTCATATCATATAAAGATGTAGGAAGGTCTGTAGCCCTTAAATAAAGGGCCTCTAAACTATCCCAGATACCATTTTTGAATACGAAAAAATATATTTTCGGTTCTCTAACAAACCATAAGCGACGTGGGACGAGACCAACATAGTAACGGAAGCGGCAGTGCAGCAACTACTACAACAACTGCGGCAAGAAATAATAACGCGGCAGCGCAAAACCAGAATTCAATAGATTCTAATCTAAAAACCCTAACAGAATTCAAAAAAGCGCTTCTGGAAGAGCAAAAAAACGGAGATCAAAGAATCCAAGAGCTCAATAACAAGATCGAATCTACTAAGATACAGATCGACGAAGAGAGAACTCAATTAGAGGATTTGCGAATAGTATTAAAGCAAATTAATGAGCAAAAGGATGCAGAATATGCTAAATTTATGGAACTCAAGAAAAGCCTTATTGAAGCTAGAAATAAAATGAAGACTTTTGATGACAAGGCAGGATCAGCTGCCATATCAAAGTTGCGTAAGGAAAGATACGATATCGTAAATCTGACCAAGGCCCTAGAGCATATCGAGCATGACATCCAGACAAAGAAACTATCAAAAGATGAAGAGCGCAAATTGGTTTCTAGATCGAAGGAAATTGCTACAAAACTACATACCTTGAAGATAATGCATAAGAAAGAGGATCATTATAGGAGTATTTCATCTAGATACGAGATATTGAAAACTAAAATAAATAGTATTTTCGACCAAAAATCAGAGTTTGGTAATAAAATTGGTAAATTAAAGGAGAGCCTTGATACACTATTAAACTTGCGCGAAAGTCTATACGAAGAAAGGAGAAAAGAAATTCATGGGATGAGAGAAATCGGAGCAAAATTAGAAATGGTAGAAACCCAATTGAATGCAATTGAATTTAGAAAGTCGCGAATGCAATACATTCAACATAGACAAAGAAAACAAAGAGAAGGTGAGGAAAGACGTGCATCAAGGTATGGAGCAACACAGGAAAGAACCAAACGTAACAAAGAGAATCAGGAAAGGTGGAACATGTTGAAGGAGGTTGCATTAAAAAAGATGTCAAACGGTGAAAAACTAACCTTTGATGAAATGAGGCTCATATTTGGAGATAGCGGTACAACGGAATAAGAATTATGACTTATTACAATTTTGAAAAATTGTATTGTTGAGTTGCAAAAAACAAATATATGTGAGTAATCATCATGAACTTAAACTCATCTGCTACATATATTATTAATTCTTTACCTGACTCATTTACGGCTGATAGGACAGAACATGAATGTAATAGAGTTGAGTAGTCTCTCAGGTAAGACGATCAATCTGAACTGTATATTAGGTAAAGTACATTCTCAGTTAGCCGCACTTAAGAATCCCTGTAAACAATAATAAGAATAAAAGCGTCCTATTGCACTAGCAGGATTTGAACGAGTAAATAATTTTAAATGTAGTTCAGTTTTTTTATATTCAGTTGATAAAAATTTCTGACAAGGATGGAGAACAATTAGTCAGACTAGCAAGACGAGCAGTCAAAAAATATCTTGATGAATCAACTATTATTGACTCCATCGATCAAGATCAATTATCACGGGAAGCGGGAGTATTTGTTACTTTGTACTACCTAGGAAAAAACAAGGAAGAACATCTACGAGGATGCATAGGCTTTCCTATTCCTGAAAAAAAATTGTATCAATCGGTAATCGAAGCTGCTATAGATGCAGCTACACAGGATCCTAGATTCTTATCAGTAGATAGAGATGAACTTGCAAATATAATTTTTGAAGTTAGCATTCTTTCATCACCAGAGAAGATTAAAGTACAAGACATAGTGGACTATAAAAATCATATCAAGATTGGCAGAGATGGCTTGATCCTAAAATGGAAGTATGGATCAGGACTACTACTCCCTCAAGTGGCCATGGAATTAAATTGGGATATAGATGAATATCTTACTAACATGTGCTATAAAGCAAATGCTCCACCTGACATATGGCTTATGCCGGAATCACAGCTATACAAATTTGAGGCAATTGTTTACAAAGAAGTAGAACCCAATGGGAAAATATTGAAAGTAATCTGAGATCCTTGTAATTTATGATAATATACAGATACACATTATTGATTGTAACTATTTCTTGAAGTACTTGATGAGTAAAAGTATCTTCCCCCAAGGATAGATCTGGTCATCTACATAGAATAAAATTAAATCAGAGACCTCACAACACCTTAGCAATATATAATCAAACCTGCAACAACATCATAATTTGGCAAAAGCTTATCTAACACCTTACGGGGTCGGTCTTGGACATGCAAGTCGACTAGTCATGGTAGCAGATAGGCTTCAAAGGATGGGCATAGTAACTAGGTTCTCTTCATTTGGAGAAGCTGCAACTTATATTTCCATGCAAGGATATAGATGCATAGCAGTTCCACCTGTTGAATTTGCATGGAATATGGAAGGAGAATTTTCAATAAAACATAGTATTGCAAACACTCCCAACTAGTTTACAAATTTTTCAAGGCAGATCAACAAAGGAACCCGTAGTATGACAGAGTATAAACCAGATATCATAGTTTCAGATTCAAGGTTATCTTCACTTATCACAGCTAAATTTTTTGGGATACCATCTGTGGTAATTCTGAATCAAGTAAAACTTTTACTTTCTCCACGACTTCGAGAGTTTACGATCGCTAGACTTTTTGAAAAGATGACTGGTGAAATTCTTGGCATCATGTGGACAACAGCAGACAAAATTTTAGTGCCTGATCTTCCTCCACCGTATACGATAGCAAGTCATAACATTTGGGATACGAGTTCTGTGGTTGCAAAATTGGAATATGTGGGCTTCACCGCCAAAATTAGGTGTGAGCGAAGAACAGATCAATAAAGTGGCAAATGGCCTTGGCTTAAATAGATCCAGACCAGTCATATTTATCCATATTAGTGGTCCAATAGAAACGCGAACGCCAATTATCAGAATCATACTTGAGGCATGTAAATCACTCCGCCGGGAAGTTCAGTATATAATTTCTGAAGGCAAACCGAAAGGAAATCTTGAACCTAAAAAAAACTTTCAGGGTCAGGCTGGTACTACGAATGGTGTCCCGTACGAAACGAAATATTTGCGATGAGCAATTTACTGGTATTACGTGAGGGCATGTAGCTTTATCACAGACTATTCAATTTGGTAAGCCTATTATTACGATACCCATAGAAAACCATGGCGAACAATTATGCAATTCTGAAAAAGTTGGTAAGATTGGTGCGGGTCTTATGTTAAAACCAAAAGAACTAAAAGCAGACCATATTACTGATGCAGTTCATCAACTACTTGACAATCCAAGATACCAAAAAATTAACTGAATTAATGCAAGTGACTGAAAAATTAGATGGAATCAATAATATCGTGAAGATAATTCGGTCCTACCTTTAATGAAATGGTTTTCATATTCTTAACTGCAGCTTTTGATAGCGTATCAATCGTTCTTTCATACCTTTCATATTCGTGTCTTTTAAACATCATCTTCTTAGTAACCAAGTCATCAATGGACATTATTTTATCTTCCAAACCCACATTCTTAGCATCATGATACATACCATCAGTTAATAACATCAATGGCATCCAAAGCATTTTCCCTGTAGATGCAATTTTTCTCATTGTAGATTCCACGAACCATAGAGGATGAATTGCTGCATTTAATGACATAACTACTCCCCTATTACCAGGCAAAAGAGTCAAGATTCTAGCATACACGCCTTCCTGTAGCATGAGCTTCAGATTATCATTACATTTATCAGGAAGATCGATATGCACGAGCCGAACATCATATTTCCTAATGCTCATTTTAGAAATTATACGACCAAATAACTTTGAATTCTCCTTCAAATCAACTTCATTTGTATACATGATCAAAAAATCTGGTATAAAGCCACATTTTATAGCCATCATACAGGATAGACAGGATAGGAGATTATGTATGGCACACATTACTTTGTATTTTTGAGATCCGGGCAACATACCACCAAGAGCTGTATCGGTCTGAACACACACATATGCTGAACGTTTACCTATATATGATAGAATTATTTTACTAGCTTCATACTCATTTTTTGCAGGCTTTGCTGCTATAGGCGATAGCTCTGCTATGAGGTTACCTGACGAAGCAAACTCTATGTCTTTTCCAATATAACTTATTTTCGCCTTGCTACTCTTCTCGACTCTAATAAAAAATTTCTCCCCTGGCAACATTATCTGCTTCCCAGTCTTAACAACTGTAGTTACAACATCTGTAAATCTATTTGAGACGCATTTTGCGACAGCAACTTTACTTATACCAAACATTCGTACTATAAGTGCTGCTGCTTCTACAACATCTGTAACTTCAAATGCAATGCATGCTTCTTCAAATATGATTTTATTGACTTTGATGTTGCTTAACTGAAGCTTTTTCCTAACAACAGATTTTATTTTGGTTTTCCGGTTTACCTGGAGGGATGATGGGAAGACAAGTAATACGTTCTTCAAATGATCCTTATCCAAATTTCTATTAATTATAGTTGGCGTTATTCATAAAGTAACCATTAAGAATTCGACTTGAGAATAACACTGATAATATTAGAACGATTATAATTCGTAGCATACATCAAACCTAGAATACATCTGGTTGTGTATTAGGGAATAGCCATATTCCATACTAAGAAGGTCTGTAAATAGGATACCACTGGCAAAGGCAGCCATAGTAAAGCAAGATTAACACTCATATAAAAAATTTATAATAGCCTATTTAAAACATTCACCACCATAAAGCTATCTTATATCAGCAATAGTCCACTTAACCTTAAGGAAAGATTTAGCTCATATATATTCTATGAGTAAAGTTGAATGTAAGAATACATGCAGAAGTAACGACGTGTGCATTATACTTTATCTTTTTAGGCTGAAGTTTCACATACATCAAAAGCAGTCCAACCGTTTGAATAGTAGCCATGCTGCTATGAGAACAGGTTCAGAGATCCAATCCTTTGCTAGCCTTTACCGTTGCAAAAGAATAGAGTATCCATATCTCTTCTATTCGATGAAAATATGTTGCAGACTAGATTCATAGACAAAGTGTTGAATTTATATTTCAATAGAAGGAATATCGATAATAGTTGTTGAAGCATTTCCCAGAATTCATGGTAAACATAATGTTTATAGCGATATTGAAATATCAAATTATGGCATCGAGAAACATGTATATCGTTAGGATTAAAACATAGATTAAATTTAATATGAAGAGCATAGAATGCTCTTGTCACGTAGCGCATTGACACTATAGATAAAGATGTTCCATTTTCTTCTTTGAAAACCTGGAATATTTTCAGGTATTCAGCACGACGGCACTTTACCTATAATCTAACTTCAGCCTTGCTATCTCCTTTGTGTCATAGGCGCAGCCTCAACCTCATATGAGGCGACTAAGTTCGCCCCTCATATTGGCAATTTTCTTCCTGTTCAAATTGAGATCGTTTATAGCATAGAACAACAGACCGGCAGTTAGGCACCTAGCCAAAGAAATCTATCTGATGTTAGGAACATCATGCAGGCAGCAATTTATTTATTTCCTTCATAGGACATTCAAGTTTTTTGATGCCTTGAAGACTCCCAAAATACATCCTCAATTCCATTGCGTTTATTTGCCAGCCTCGCTGCTACAAAAAGCAGATCTGAAAGTCTGTTCAAATAGATTAGGATGGCAGGGTTTATTGTTTGGCTTTTTGAGAGTGCGGCAACAGCAGTTTCAGTCCTTCTAGCAATACTTCTAGTTACATGAAGAGAGGAGGATTCAATACTTCCTCCTGGAAGTATAAAAAACTTAATTGGTAAAAGCTCTTTGTCTAATTCATCAATCACAAATTCTAAATACGATGCCATCTTCTCATCGGTCCGCGGAATTCTATATTGATTTTCCATCGGATATGTAGGGTCAGCTAAGTCAGATCCAATGGCAAATAGATCATTTTGAATCTTTATTAGAAGATCGATAAGATCTTGAAATAAGTTGGTATTTTTTAAGTTCAGCAACGAGATGGTTAACCCAACATTCGAATTTAGCTCATCTATTAGACCGTAAGCCATTATCCTTGGATCACTTTTTGAGACGCGTTTACCACCAATAAGACCAGTTTCTCCTTTATCTCCTTTCTTGGTATAAATTTTCATAGATTACAACTAATGATTATGATTCAATAGTTATTTAAAATAATTTTCAGATTATTCAAGGTAATTCGTTTCTTGTAGCATATTTATCTGCTACTCATAAATAAGATAATGAAATTTTTCATGAGCTGTCATCACATATAAGCACACGTGGTTTAATAAGAATGGACTTCGGATTTGTGTTCTCGCAGATATTTTTTTTTCTTAAACCTCTCATTACATTTTTCGCATTTAAAGGGCTTTTCAAATTCTAAAAGAAAGCGCTTTTTCCTTTCCTCGGGAGTTTCAATAGGGTTAGGTGCAGTGGCGACCGTTTTGATCATAACCAATTACGATAAAAAAATATTTTTATGTTTATATACCTTAAGTAAGATACTTACTTTAAACTTGTAATAATTACTTACTTGATAGATAATTCTCGAGAACTTATTTAAATCTATGATACGAATCTGATCTATCTTCATAAGACAAGATTATATAGGATTTGTATAAGTATGTTAGACATTGCCGTCGTAGCTCAGCCTGGGAGAGCACTCGACCTGATCTATTTAGGAGTGAAGCTGAAGACCGAGCTGTCGTGAGCTCAAATCTCACCGACGGCAGATCGACTTTTTCTTAGAGAAATAGTAAAGAATATCTTGATTATTACCATTATTGATTAAGATGGTTTTTCAAGTATTACGTCGAGTCTTTTGTACACATGGAGAATCATTTTCGTTTAGGTTGTATTATAATGATGTCAATTTTAAAGAGTATAACAAATGCTCTAAATGTGGCAAAATCTTAAGATATCTAAAAGGTTATGATGAGGACATGAGAGGTTAAATAAACATGTTTAGAACTAACCTTCAAATTTTTATTATAATATGGTGGATAGGAGCAGCTGTTGCTGCTAGTGCTTTTCTATTTCGAATTTATCAACTATACGTTATAGTTGGGACGACAGGTTGGATTATAGTTTTAACCACTACCGCATTAATCGTATACGAAATAAGGAGGATAAAACAAGAGGATAAAAGGAAAGAAGTGGCAGAAAAGTGAGATAAAGGATACTCTCCCGCTTTGTCTACGTGTTACTAAAGCCGCTGTTGGGATTAACTAAAATATGTCCAGCAGGCACTTGCCATACCGTCAGTTGTTTAATGTTTAGTCTTTTCGCGTTGGGATTTTAATATTTTAGGCTTTAAAACGAGTTATCAGTAATGAATTAGGAAATCTGTTGTCTCGAATCACATTCATGTTTAAACCGTTGTTGATCTCGTGTTCGTGGAACCTTCATAGGAACCAATA
>DATDNG010000156.1:0-7742 GCA_036518375.1 Nitrososphaeraceae archaeon
GAAGAAATATGGAGATAATAACGCCTATCGGTGTTGCAATCATTGATATGGCTGACAATCTGTCATAGGGCTCGACTTCGCGTTCAAACTGATCTAACAAGCTTTGTAACCTTCGGTCAAATTTCTTATCCTGTTCCTCTAACGAGGGTTCCATGACTCGTACAGTTGGTTGAAGTACTAATTAAGATTATCTTAGGTCTCTAACGTCACATTATTCATGTTTTGCTAGAAAAATAGAGATTTTTACACAACAAAACGGTTAGTAGAACATAGAATTTATCGTGGTATCGTACTATCAAAGTATAAAGCTTGTGAATTTTCATATAGAAACAAGTAAAAACTGAAAAACATATATGTAAATTTTTTATGACATGATATCCTTAAATTGTGTTAATATATATCGCTACATTTTAGGATGTTAATAATTATATTTCTAAAAATTTTAGTAAGAATGATTCAATTGAAAGAAAGTTCTGGTAGAGTCAATCTATTGTTTAACAGGAATAGGCTTGACAGTATTTCACCTGACGTATTAGTCAAATCATTTTGGGTAAGCACAGCTCTTGGATTAATTCTATCATTGCCACCCCTTGGCTTATTTATAGCTGTCTTTCACGGGAGTGGCAACATCATCGTAGGCGCCATTATTGGATTTGGCCTTCACTTTATGCTTCTTTCTGCCTCCGGAAAAATTTCTTCATCCCTGACTTCATTATTTGACTGATGATATTATCTAATTTTATAGGGATTTGACTTTTTCACTTTTTAACCAAACTGTAAATATTAAAATTGATGCTCCTCGCTAAAAGAGCATTTGGCCGATAGGAGGATACCAGGTGAAAAGACATGAGCAAGATCAGTATGCCAGCTAAAATCTTTGGCACAGTGCTTTCTCATGGTTTAAGAGGAAGAATGCTCACAAAGAGTGAGCTCCAAATGCTTGCAGAAGCTCGCGATATGGAGGAGCTAGTTACTAGAATAAAAAATACTGTTTACCTTGACGCTTTTGCAAAGCTCACCAAGCCTTATACTGCTGAAAAAATAGAGGGAGCACTTAAGGAATATTTGGTAAATGCACATGCGAAAATGGTCAATATTACAGGCGGAGCAGGTATTCTGAATGCATATTTTATAAAATATATTACATGGGATCTAAAGATAGTATTGAAAGGCAAAGCGCTAGGAAAATCATACGAGGAATTGCTTCCAAAGATAAACCTAAGAGCTGAGGAGCTCGTAGGCAGACGGGACATAGTAGTAAAGGCTCTGGTGGCGAAAAACGTAGAGGAAGCAGTTGCCGCGATTTCAGGTAGCGAATTTGGTGAGGATGCAGCAAAGGCAGCCGCTGTATATAAGGATAAAGGAGACCTGAGGATATTTGACACGTACCTTGATCATGTCTTTTATCATAACTTGGGTAGGTCTATGACTGCTGAATCCCAATCCCCGGATGTCAAAAAGGTTGCATCTACGGATATCGATTCTTATAATGTCCTCGCCGTCCTTAGAGGCAAGTTCTGGGGACTTGGTTCCTCAGACATTAATGACCTAATAGTATCTACTACACCAAAAGTTACACGCGATACGCTGCAAAAGATGATTAATGTAGAAAAGATTCCTGAAGCAGCTGGAGAATTATCTAATACCGTATATAGTGGATTAATTCCTCAAACAGCCTCTAATGACATAGATGTGATAATGCAGTTAGAATCCAGCTTTGAAGCTTTTGGATTGAAGCGGGTAATTGGCTCATTTAGGTCGATGTTCAGCGTGGGAATCATGCTTGGAGCCTTAAAGTTGATGATGGTTGAAGTCAGGAACCTGTCTGCTATAGCCTCTGGAATAGAACAAAAGGTCCCTACCGAAACTATTGTATCTAGGCTCATTAGGCCCGAGTGATAATGTAGTAGCGGAATGATGATAATGTAGTAGTATCACACACGTATATACATGTAGGATTATTAGTAAAGAAACCATTAATCTACAAGAAGGGTTACTTGCACTATATCATTTTAAATAAACTCAAAGGTTGATTTGAACCCAGACGATTTGAGTTGTTTGAATTCAGTGCGTCTTCAATATCTTTTAGAAACCACTCATGCAGGTGCAATCTAATAGTTTGAATGCTGACTTTCAAGCTTTCAATTAGCGTGGTTCCCCCTATGAGTACCAGGTATGCTACTCCCTGCGCAAAAAAATGATTTACTGTTTGTTACAAGCAAGGTTTTTGCATCATAAATGATCAGTCGGATATGTGGTTCATGAACGTAACCTGCTCAGTTTTCTTCCTGTTATTCCCACAAAAGCTATCTGTATACCATTAATCAAAAGGACTATAGCAACTACTAACAATAATAAAATGAAGCCAAACTCAGGATGCGAGAATACGTATATTGCCACTGCAACACAAACGATGCCTGTACCTACAGTAAAGATCTTTGATGCTCTCCCGTAAGTACTATTCTTTATGCCATCAATGATTCTTACGGCTCCCGTGGCCAAAAGACCAAAAGCAAGAATCAGTATATATAACTTAGTGACAAACACTGGCGCAAAGTACGCTGAACCAAAGTATACTACTATTCCTATTCCTATTCCTATGGTAATGAGCCTAGATGATCTCTTTAGATAGGTTCCTCTTATTCCTACGACTATTCGTTCTATTCCAATTATGATAAATGCCGTAGAAGCTAGAAAAATAAGCGAATAAGCTCCGAGTTCATTTGAACCGAGTATGATAGATATAGATAATCCGATACAAATTAGCCCCACAATAATTTGGAAAAGCCTCATCCATTTTGGGCTAATGATCTCTCCTGATGTCCTCATTCTTACTCCAGATCTCTCCGTGACCTGTATCTATTTATATTTAATGAATTACCAATCGCGACCTCAATTTTAGTTGCTCAATATATGAGTCATTCATAATCACAAACATCTCTTTGTTAAGTAATAAAGGGATGTGCTTTAGATAATCTTGTATCGTTTTTTCAAACTGTATATTCTTATTTTGTGTGCATTGGGCATCATACCAACTAGAGAATCCTGCTGAAACATTTGAATTTCCATCACATCTGAAATTAATAACCGTTAATCAAAAGGTTTTTCATTTCAGTACCAGTGAACTTCATTGGCTGACTTTTTGCCACACATATTACAATCTAGCTTCCAGAGGCCTTTCAAATTGAGGCATTGGTTCCAATTCTTTTACCTCTGGCTAGTTGTTCTCGATAATATTCTGGCCATTTAGCAGTAATCAGTTCTTTAATCTTGGCATCTGCACTTAGGTCATTGCTCCTTTACTCTAAATTCATCATCGATTCTTTTTCTACCTGTCTTTGTACTAACTTTTTAGCTTTTTCAACTATGTTGCAGGGGATAACAAAGGATAATAGTAGAGATAATCTAAGACTCATGGTCTATAAGATGATGATAGTACTAGCAAAGGAGGATTGACAATTGATAATAAACAGTTCTGTGATTGGATGTTCTTGTATCATCACAGCTGCTCTTTTACGATTGAGATCAAGACGAAATATTGTAAGATGTTAAAATATGGTACTTGTATCGTGGCTATCCACTTGCTTTTACTTCATCATCCTTCATTATCCCTAAAGCTTCGCCCAACGTATCACATTAATACGAATTCTTTCCATTAAAGTTATTGAAGAGGGCCGTCTTTTGTTATAGATTTGCCAAAAGAGATACTCGCTAACATCCACCTTCAATCATAACGTTAGACGGGTAGAGGAAACGAGATTATGTAAATGAATGTACATCTTGAGCTAAGGGGTTAGATAGATAAATAAATCACGTGATATTGCAATAGACTCTGGTAATGTGATGAGATTGATACAGGTT
Organism: Nitrososphaeraceae archaeon; assembly: GCA_036518375.1. GTDB lineage: Archaea > Thermoproteota > Nitrososphaeria > Nitrososphaerales > Nitrososphaeraceae > Nitrososphaera_A. The sequence continues at coordinate 3,862 of DATDNG010000156.1, forward strand.
TAAAGTAAATGGTCAAGGTTAGCATTATTAGTTTTGGGGTGCTGTTAATATTATCGATCGTTTCTAAAAGATATTTTGTTAATCTCCATTTCAACAGAATTCTTAAGATCTTCGTCATTTTTAGTTGAGTAGTCAATTCCTAGTGTTTCAGCTATTGATTCAAGCCTCTCTCTATCAATATTTGTTGTTCCATTTTGGTTCTTTATCTTTTCCATCTCCCTTTTTGCTTCGAATCTAGATTTTTCATACTCTGAAGATGCCTTACCAAGTGATCTTGCAAGTTCCGGAATTTTCTTTATGCCCAGAAAGAGTACTGCAATTATAATGACAATAATTATTATCTCAGCACCATTCATGATCCCCATTATGAAGTTTGTTAATCCGAACATTCTGTATATGTGTAAGTAGGAGATTGACGATTTAAGTCTATTCCTTTTGAATAGTGTCATAATAGAAATAGAACATGTTTAGCTACAGGTTTAATCCAGTGAACAGAGCCGTCCTCACCTTCTCTTCCAGCATTGCAAGCATAATTTGCAAATTTCCAAAAATGATATTGTATTCCTATATTCTTGACTATAGAGGTCCTTGGTTTGACCTGCACGATATTTATATTTTGGATCGTTGATATTGAGTTTCTGAAGTTTTCCAGCAAGCCTTAACTAAGTAAATAAGTTTAAGTACAATTAGTAACAAGTATTGAAAATAACTTGACTAGCACGGCCACAAATATCAAGAATGTGCGCGACCTCTCTAAAGATGGTATATGGTTCCATGATTCGGAAGGCCGTTATCTCCTTTTTCGCGGAGTAAACTTTGGATCACGTAGCAAATTGCCGCCTTATCTTCCCATCGCTCCTCTCCATATGGAAAACATTGATGAATCCAATCTCAAGCAGGAAATTCAATCCGTTAAATCAGAGTTAGATCTTCTAAAGAAACTTGGGTTTAATATCATTCGATTGTTAATATCATGGAAAGCCATCGAACCTATGCCTAATCCAAACTTAAGTGAGCTTATGACTCAAGGCCAAAAGTACCTTTCCCTGGTAAATCAAATAATAGATGCTCTATATAGCCGGGACTTGTACATCATTTTAGATTTTCACCAAGACATAGCACACGAAGTCTATGGTGGAGATGGATTTCCAGATTGGGCATTGGCAATAGATGAGGAACATAAGCGGCCAAAAGCCGCTAATCTCAAGGATAGGAAGTGGCAGATGGCTTACATGATAAATAAGCTAGTAAAAAACACTCTTTCCTCATTCTGGAAAAATGATCTTACTAACACGGAATTTGGCCTGCAAAATTTTCCAGTGAGAACCCATCTTGAGAAGACTATAGGCCAGACTGTTAACTTCTTTAAATTACTAAACGACGGCCGTGGGCATCCTGCCATTCTAGCTATTGAGCCTTTTAATGAACCGCATCCTTCTGGAATCCCACCTGATAAATTTGAGTCTACATTTCTATATCAATATTACCAGAATGTTGAATCTGAAATAAGGAAATTTGATGACAAGATATTTTTATTTGTAGAGCCGCGTGTGGACTGGACTATGTCTATGCTGGGTGGTGGTGAAAAATCTAAGTTAGGTCCTTCTCCTTTTAACATACGTAAAACGTTTCATCTCAATTTTGTACGTGATGTCATGGTAGATGGAAAAATTGATCCTCAAGCAGGACAACAAATAGTTAGTTATCTTCCTTCAGATCGTGCGTCACTTGATAAGATAGGAGGGCGCAGCGTATTGTCATTTCATTACTATGATCCCATGGCCATAACTCAGTCATTTCTGAAGATCCCCGATAATATGAACAGATATGCTCATCAATGGCCTGACATCTTTGCTCAATTAATCAAAGCTGCAGAGCAACGTGGGCTTGTACCATTTCTAACTGAGTTTGGCGGAGTTCAAGATGCAGAGCTAATTCGTGATTACATCGACCTTCACTATATACAAATAGAATCATTTCTTCTAAATTCCACGTATTGGAACTATGACCTCTACAACACTACAGATGGCAAGGATAACTGGAACCTTGAAAACTTCTCGATGCTTGGTCCAGGCAGAAGGCCTAGAAATATAGACGTAATAGCTCGCCCTTATCCCCTACGCAGCTCTGCCAAACCCATACTGCTATTTTTCGACTTGAAATCCTCATACGCCACCCTAATTCTTGAAGGGGGTATAGTAGACGCGCCCACAATTCTATATGTTCCATATGATTTCCATTATTCGCCAGAATTTAGAGTATGGGCAACAAGTAAAGAAATAGAATGGGATAGACAAAATCAGCTACTATATTGGCATCCTGCAAAGGATCAATCAATAAATCAAATAATTATAGCTAAAGAAAAAAATGAAAAAATAAATATAGAAAGGTTGCCTAAAAGAGCCCGAGATCTGGTAGAAAAGACATCGTTCGTGAATGTATTATCATAGACCTTATTTAATACCAAAAAGTCAGCTCTATAATCTCAATGATTCTCCGCACACTTCCGCCTCTATTGAGGAAGTCGCCTGATTTATCAGTCGGTATTTGCAATTCTCGTAAGATCTCCGTAGATAGGCCGACCCTTCATATATACAAGCCCGCTCTGTTATTATTATTATTCTCTTTTTCTGCTATCAATTTGTGTTTTGTATCATTGCTTCCATCTATTTCTAGAGTTTTGTGATGTTCATTATATCGATCTGGTCGGTCTAATATAGAACACTTTGATGTAAATACCGAATTGCAAAGTGATATATACTTCTCTACCATACTCAATCTGATGTATAAACAAACAACCTTCATAATAACAGCAGCATTATTATTGACAGCAGCCGTTGCCTCAGCACTCTATACTATTAATACAGCAAATGCACAAAGCAATAGTACTGGCGGCAATAAGACTAATGCCAATGCCAGCAAGGCGAAGGTGATAACTATGACCAACCCATCGACCGGCGTTACTATCGGTAAGATACAAAAAATTAGTCCTGGCGGCAACATGACAAATGCGACCAAGTAAGCATATCTTAAAATCCTAATTGTTATTCTGATTAGATACTAAAACAATAGACTCAACTTCTTTTTTTCTAACGAATTATTAACTTACCTTATTTTAAGCAATTGTGCTCATTTATATAGAATTACTCTTTGTTATATACTACTAAACTGAACTTTTGAGAGAGGCAGCATAGAAATGATGCTGCATCTTAGCATTCCATTGTAGTATTAAGTGTGCGTTTGTGTGATTCAACTGCACATAAACAGTGGGCTAAAGGAACTAAAAAGACAAAGACACTTTGCTGATAGGCCAAATGTCGCCACTATCCACAACAGAAATAACCATGCCCATCACTTCTGAATTTGTCAAAACAATTTATCACCAAAAACCATCAGTTTGTCGTTATTGTTGAGCTATTATTTTTGATAACCTTCCTTCATTATGAAGAATAAAACTTCAATGCATCTTTAAGCGTCAAAACTCGATACATAATAAAGTGTAAATGTACAAAACTATTTCGCTTACATCAGATAACCTATTAACATGAGCATGTACGTAACGGAAGTATTATATTTCACATATACCATATTCTCAAAATCTTGCCTTTGTATAGCTGCAAAATTACTGGTTTTAAATTCGTCTGCTCTAAGAAATATTCTGTTAATATAGAAGGATTGTACTAACTAGTAAACAGAAACTAGGTTTAAATTTTCAATCTTTAAATTCAATGGTAAGATTACGTTGTACTGATGGCCTTTGCTTATATAGGACACGACCATGTAAAATGAAATTTGAAACACCTGAACCAATTATACTTCACTATACTCCGGTAACATTTACACTATTAAAAGACGTCATATTATGATCATGGCTGCTGCAG
>DATDNG010000157.1:0-5745 GCA_036518375.1 Nitrososphaeraceae archaeon
GAAAAAATATTTCCGAAATTAACACCAGCGCAGCTTAGTCGCATTGCAGCGCGCGGACATATACGCGTGGTGGAGGGCGGCGAAGTACTTTATGAACAGGGACACAGAGCAGCACCGTTCTTTGTGGTTATCTCAGGCGAACTCGAAGTTGTGCGACCTTCGATACCTGTTGAGACTCTTGTCACAGTCTATGAATCCGGCCAGTTCACTGGTGAAGTCGGCGCACTTTCCGGACGGCCGACTCTCTTTCGCGTTCGTGCCACCAAGCCAGGTAAGGTAATAGAACTGGATCGGCAACAAATGCTAGCTTTGATACAGACTGATGCTGAACTTGGTGAGATACTAATGAGAGCGTTTATTCTACGTAGAGTAGAGTTAATAGCTGCTGGTGTTGGAGACGTTGTCCTCATTGGGTCAACATATTCTACAGGTACGCTTCGGATCAAAGAGTTTCTGATGCGCAACGGACAGCCATATTCCTATATGGATCTAGAACGGGACCCTGATGTACAGAATCTGTTAGATAGTTTTCAAATTTCTGCTAGTGAAATACCAGTATTGATCTGTCGAGGCCAATTAGTGCTGCGCAATCCCAGTAACCAAGAAATTGCAGACTGCCTTGGCTTTAATGAATCTATTGACCAAACCCATGTGCGAGATCTCGTGATCATCGGCGCTGGTCCATCAGGACTGGCTGCCGCAGTATATGGTGCTTCAGAAGGACTTGATGTCATGGTTCTGGAAACAGGTTCTCCTGGTGGTCAGGCTGGTTCAAGCTCAAGAATAGAAAATTACTTGGGATTTCCCACCGGGATCTCAGGTCAGGATCTGGCAGGTAGGGCGTATGTCCAAGCTCAAAAGTTCGGTGCAGATATCCTCGTTGCCAAGGCCACACGACTTATCTGCGACCGCAAACCATACGTAGTAGATCTTGAAAATGGGGTTCAAATTTCTACTCGCACCGTTGTGATTGCCACAGGTGCACAATATCGAAAGCTACCGTGCGAAAACCTGTCCAGATTTGAAGGTGCAGGTGTTTATTATGGTGCGACCTTTGTGGAAGCGCAGTTATGTGGAGGAGAAGAAGTGATTGTAGTTGGTGGAGGAAACTCAGCTGGCCAGGCGGCAGTGTTCTTAGCACAGACTGCAAAGCGTGTATATATGCTAGTAAGGTCTACTGGTCTGGCTGCTACTATGTCGCGCTACTTGATTCGTAGGATCGAAGAAAGTCCTACAATAATATTCAGACCACAAACAGAAATTGTAGCATTAGAAGGAGGAGGAGGCAATCACCTTGATTCTGTTTACTGGCGAAATAGTCAAACAGGACAAACTGAAAAGCATGGAATAAGGCACCTATTTGTCATGACGGGTGCCGATCCGAACACCAATTGGCTTGATGGCTGCGTCGCACTCGATGATAAAGGTTTCATAAAGACAGGCCTTGATCTATCGGCTGAAAATCTGAGGGCTGCAGGCTGGCCTCTTACACGTCAACCATATTTACTTGAAACCAATTTGCCAGGTGTTTTTGCAGTAGGAGACGTGCGGGGCGGCAGTATCAAGCGTGTTGCATCTGCAGTGGGTGAAGGATCTACTGCGATCTCATTTGTTCATAAAACACTGCAGGAATAGCAAATCTTCTATTTAACGAATGTTTTTTCTGAATAATAGAATGCCTACATCGTATTTATGTCGTGTGTGATGCATTTTTGGTTTATTATATCATCATTGTGTGTTCAGTCGTTAAGCCATTTGTTATAAAATTACATATGACGAGTGGGATAAAAAGGCTCAATATTGCAGTTTAATACAACAACCCAAGTTCATAATTAATTTCAAAGCTCATAAACCAAATAAATTTCTATTTGGTTAGAAATGGACTATGTTTTATAATGCTGCTTTAGGTACAATGCATGGCAATGTACTCATCGCACTATTATAATTAAACAATCTTGCATTATAGCATATATGCGGTCAGTTCAAGTTTCAAAACCTAAAGGTCCTTTAGAAATCGTAGAAAAGGACACTCCAAAGCCTGGTGCTAGACAAGTTCGTATCAAGGTACAAGCATGTGGTGTATGCCATAGTGATTCTTTTACTAAAGAAGGATTATTTCCAGGCATCCAATATCCAAGGGTTCCTGGCCATGAGATTGCAGGAGTTATAGATGAGGTGGGAAAAGAAGTAAGTCAATGGCAGCCAAAACAAAGAGTAGCTGTCGGCTGGCATGGAGGTCATTGTGGCCATTGTGAATCCTGTAGGCGTGGAGATTTTGTTACTTGTAAATACGCTCAGGTGCCAGGTATTTCTTACGATGGCGGATATGCAGATTATATGATTGCACCTATGGAAGCTCTAGCATTAATCCCAGAGCAGCTTTCAGATACAGAGACTGCACCCCTCATGTGCGCTGGTATTACTACATACAATGCTCTCCGGAATAGTGGAGCGCGTGTAGGCGACGTAGTTGCTATTTTTGGAATGGGAGGACTTGGACATCTTGGAATTCAGTTTGCTGCCAAGATGGGTTTTAACACTGTTGCCATTGGTCGAGCAAGAGACAAGGAAGAGGGATTGATGAAAAATCTGGGCGCAAGGCAATATATTGATAACCGGTCAGAGAATGCAGTCGAAGAACTTAACAAGCTAGGAGGAGCTAAAGTGATACTTGCAACTGTTCCAAGTGGAAAGGCGATGACTGAAATCCTTGGAGGTCTTGCAGTCAATGGAAAGCTTGTCATAATTGGAGCATCTGATGATCCAATTCAGGTACCTACAACTCTGATGGTATTAGGACGTCGATCATTGATAGGATGGCCATCTGGTACGTCAATTGACTCACAAGACACACTCTCATTTAGTGTTCTCTCTGGTGTAAGGTCTATGAATGAAACCTTTCCACTAGAGCACGCAGCAGAAGCATATGATCATATGATGAGTGGCAAAGCTAGGTTTAGATGTGTACTTACAACTGGTAATTAAATGGATGAGTATATTATATTATAAAAAAATTTTCAGCGGGAAATAAACTCTATGGAGTCCTATTGGGATTAACGATTACATGTCATAATGACCCAAAAAATGCAAAGGTTGTTGTAATTGTGTTTAAGTCACTTAAATCTGATTATATCACATTTTTTCTGATATAGATTCGATGAATATCTGGTTTAGTATTTGCAGTAATATTCATTAGTCTGCCGCGTATCAAATATAGAGGAAAATTCGTAACTATAGTAGTATAAGGGTACAATGCAAGGCAATGTACTCATCACACTATTATAACAAACCAAGGACCAGTTTCTGTAATGGTCGGGAAACATGATAAACGCATTCTAGCTTCACATCATGTAACTGCAACAACATTTCTTGTGATTGGCATTATTATTACTACCGGCACATTGTTTGCTTTTTCATTGGTATTAAATCAAAATCATATTGCAATGGCACAGCAAGGACAACAACAACCACAACCTAATGGTAATTCTTTTCAGATAGATAACATGACATTTTCTCATCATACGGTTTCTGTTAATGGTATTCAAATGCACTATGTTATAGGAGGACATGGTAATCCTGTAGTTTTATTACATGGATGGCCAGAAACATGGTATGCATGGCATAAAGTAATGCCGGCATTAGCAAAGAACTATACTGTTGTTGCACCTGATCTACGTGGCCTTGGAGACTCTTCAAAACCACCAACTGGTTATGATGGTAAGACCGTAGCTGAAGATATACATCAACTAGTTACTAAATTAGGATTTAAAACAATTTTCCTAGTGGGTCATGATATTGGAACACAGGTAGCCTATTCTTACGCAGCTGCACATCCTACGGAAGTAAAGAGGTTAGCAGTAATGGAATTAACGATTCCGGGTTTCGCACCTCCCGGAAGACCGCCCCTATGGTGGGCCATATTCCATCAAACGCCTGATGTACCAGAAGCCCTTGTACAAGGAAAAGAGTTGATATATTTACCATGGTTTTATCATAATCTTGCATATAATCCAGCTGCAATAACTCAGGCGGATATCAATGAATATGTTAGCCATTATTCTGCTCCAGGCGGGATGCATGCTGGATTTGAGTATTACCGAGCTTTCCCACAGGACGCAATTGAAAATATGAATTATTCAAAGACTAAGCTTACAATGCCAGTACTTGCAGCAGGAGGAGGATACATTCCAACATTTGGAGGCAATATTACTATGCCTACTATCGTGTATGGGATGAAGCTATTAGCTCAAAATGTACAAGGTATCAAAGTTCCCAATTCAGGTCATTTCATTCCAGAAGAGCGCCCAGACTTTGTAATAAAAATGCTTGACAATTTCTTTAGTGGTAATCCTACTACTAAAACTAGTAAATGAGGAATTCCCATAATTCTGCAATTGTATTATCACATTACATCTTTCAGCATATGATTATGTTGTGTCCTGGCAAAGTTACGGTAAACTTTGTAAAGATTGCGTTGCGCAATGAAAATAAGTTGTAGTTATAGTAGATGAAACGATGGAGTTTCACGGATAATATATGACTGACAACAATAATTACAGCAGAAACAGCAAGTATGCGAACTCAATTGAAGCTGAACAAGTTGTACCTCTATATAAAAGATTGGATCTGAGCTAATTGGGACTTTTGCATTAGTATTTGCAGCTGCAGGATCTGATATTTCTGATGCATTAGGAGGTCATGTTTTAGGTAAGTTTGCTGTTGCTGCTGCTCCTGGTTTAATAATAATGGCCATGATTTATGCGTTTGATAAGATATCTGGTGCATATTTTAATCCAGCCATATCAATTGGTTTTACGATCACAAAACATCTGGAACTAAAGGAGTTGCCTCTTTACATTATTGCTCAAATAGCTGGTTCAATTATTGCGAGTTTAGTTGTACTTGCAGCAATAGGACATAGCGGCAATTCCGGATTAACCTTGCCATTAGGAAAAGGTGGATGGTTGCAGGCATTTATATTGGAAATAGTTTTGACATTTTTTCTTATGATAACAAGTATATCCTTGAAAGAAGAAATTGGATACAAGAACTTTGGAGGAATTGCAATTGGTGGAATAATTATCGTAGCAGATATTATTGGGATTCAGATATCTGGAGCCTCCATGAACCCTGCACGTTCATTTGGACCTGCGTTAATATTTGGTAACCTGACTTATAATTGGGTATACTGGATAGCTCCCATTATAGGAGCCATAATTGCTGTATTAGCATTTAGGGTGGTCAAGAGCACGGCTACATCTAAAGCAGTAAATGATAACAATAATGTCAAACTAAGATAGAATGAATTATCCTTAGCCATGTTGCAACAAAGAGACTAATTCTATTCATGATGTTGATGAAACTAATTATCTTTTAATTTAAGACTAGGTGAATCGACGCGATAATCCAGATAGAATATTTTGTTTCCCAACCAAGTTAATGATGAGTAGAATGAAATTTACATTGGCTGTGGATGGTGCATATCGTGTTTCTACAAACTCATGATAATGTAACCTCAGGACCTTACATGGATGACAAGCATCAATGACATCCAATCACTATGCACACATGTAGTATAAATTAATTCGACACTCTTATTCATTGCTCACATTTCCGGCGGTGTTGCTGGTACCGACCAAAACACTGCTAGGCCTGCGGCTGATCCATAGCTTGTTGGGCGCGATATTCAGGATCATTGGGATGCACAGTCAATGGCGTAATGGTGACCTTCATCCAGATATGAAG
>DATDNG010000158.1:0-3285 GCA_036518375.1 Nitrososphaeraceae archaeon
TTAATCACATATGCCTTTCCAATATGTCCTTCTATTGATCTGGCAATTCTACGTTAGAAGAATGATGAAGATTTGAACTAACTGACAATAGTTACAGATTGATACTAACTAACTAACTAGTGGCAATTGCTTTCCAATATAATTCCTATTTTATCCAGCCAAAGAAATGTTGACAGCAGCTATAACAGAGGATTAAGCCATGGAGAAATAGCATGTGAACTACAAGTATCAAAGGCTTCCAATAGTTTGGATATGCAATATCTGCGCAGCCAAGCCAGAGAGTCCATTAAAGAATATGTTACTGAGCAATTACATGAACATACTCAAACACGCATTTGAAATACCGCAAACCTCCGATGACAATAGAGAAAAGCTGCAGGTAGTGGAACTGTTCAAGGATACTTATCTAGTCAAGCTAGAGTTACATTCAAAATGGGATTCAAAGACTGAGCTAGTTAACCAATAAAACACATCTAAAGAGTTATTTCAAAAGTTGCAGAATAAACTATTCTGGATATGGAATATTGCAGAACATAAACAAGAGGAGTAAGCTTAAATCATTTGGCATTTAGTTAGTTCTCAGTACGAAAATTGTATTTTTTATCCATGATATTAACAATTCCTCTTTGGTTGCAATTTTTGTCTTACATTTATCTTGTTATTGGTTTTGCTAGTGCTATCTACATAGTATATGACATTCAAACAAGAGGACACCGACAGAATATGAAGATAATGAATGTAGTATGGCCAATAACAGCATGGTATCTTGGGCCTCTTGCTTTGTGGGCATATTGGCATATTGGACATCTAAATTTAATTATTGATCGGCCTTCTAAAGATGCAAAGAATATTAATAACAATAATAATGACAATAACAATATTAAAAGAAGCAGCAGAAAGTCTGATAACTGGTCATCATCTTCATTTCGTCATCATATTATAAGAACTCATGGAGATAAAAATAAACCATTCTGGGAAACGATATTTGTCTGCTACTCATTGTGGAGCTGGATGTACGCTAGGAGATGTTATAAGTGAATGGAGTGTCTTTCTCTCAGGAATAACTATAGCTGGTATTGCATTATGGCCTTCATACATATTTGATTTTACATTGGCATGGGTACTTGGAATCATATTTCAATACTTGGCCATAGTTCAAATGCGCAAAATCTCTCTATGGGAGGGATTATTGGAGGCAATAAAGGCTGACACACTTTCATTGGTCACATTTGAGATAGGATTGTTTGGATGGATGGCATTAACAACTTTCTTGTTAATAGGTAGGTTACCTCCAAGCAATCCTGTATTTTGGTTTATGATGCAGATTGGTATGGCTTTGGGATTTTTTACTAGCTATCCTGCTAATTGGTGGCTAGTACGTAAGGGTATTAAAATGGGTATGTGATAACATCGACTATTTGTATTTATTATAATGATGATGTGTGATTGATACTAGCATTAAGGACAGCTTCTGCTACTGATATGATTTCAAACAAAGATACAACAGAAAGTGATGACTTGTTAGATGCATTGAGTTTATCTTGTAGGTGTATTAGTGTCACTAGGTAACAGCAAGAACTATGAATATGACTTAGCCCATATTTAAAAATAGATTCAGCATTATAGAAGCTAGAAAGAGTAATGCATAGATAGAGACGAGGAGAAGAGAAAAAGAGAGCTTTATCCAAATATATGCACTTGGGAGTAGCATATAATCTATCTCTGATTGCCACAAAAGTATTTATCATTTGTGAGTTTATGTTGTTTAAAATTTGTTATGGTGATTGTTATTGATTGCAAGATATTATGTTGAATTAATTGTTTTTGCATCTTCTTAGCAAATTCGCAAAAAAGTTATTAAGAATCTTTATCTGGAACATAGATTGCTATTTTCTATCTATGGAACAAGAAATTAGATAGTTTGAATCATAACTATTATAGTCAACCTTTACTATGTGGAATTGTCAAACATCTGAGATGTTCTTATAAAGACATCATCTCTGTCATAATATATCCATTTGCGACAATACTTTTTTTATAACATCTTTATGCCTTTCTGCATAAGCTGGCGACTCTATATCTATCCATTCTATATTTTCTCCAAGATTGAATGAAAAAAGTTTCCCGCCTATTCTTGGAATTTGTTCTAATATGTCATGCGACAAATCAAAACAAAGACCATCATATGTCTCTATTGATTCATTATGCAAATAATCAAAGATCCTTTTACTAAATAGATATATTCCGACTGCCTCAGGTCGCTCGAGCTTTGCCTTACCCTTTTCTACGAACTCCTTGATGGGAGCAACGACATTATTATCATACCCAATATTATAGTCACAATCCTTCTCTGTCTCTAAAACGACTCTGCCTGTCTCCTCAAACCTTTCATCTCTAACTACAACCATTCCTACAATTGCTCCTTTATATCCTGTGTTTCCTATACTGTTATTATTATTTATCGTGTCATATTTTCGTATCATATCATCTATTTTCAACGCACACAGGTTGTCTGCAAACCATACCAAGAAACATGCATCATCATCTTGACTAGCACCTTGTCTCAAATTTTTTTCAACACGTAGAAGAGCACCTCCGGTTCCGTTCTTCTTATCTTCGATAAATGTGATTGATTTACCTATAAGAGTTTCTTTTCCTTCAAAATAATTAATAATTTGTTTGCCAAATCTGTCAAATTCACACACTATACTTAAATCACTGATCTCAGGAAATTTTGCCAAATACCTTACAACGTAGTCTATAACTGGCCTTCCATCAACTGGTATCAGCGCCTTGGGAAGATAATCAGTAAATGGTTTGGCCCTAACACCATGACCTCCAGCTAGCAATATTGCTTTCAAACTATCTATATAGAGAGTGTCATTACTCTATTAATTTAATGTATTTGAACAGTCAGAGTTTCTAATGAGTTCTTTTAGGTTCATAATTGAATATCACAATATTTTCAATTCAGTAACCAAAAATTATGTGGCTTGACAATATATAATCTGTCAACTTAATTTCATCAGATTATACATTATTACGTTGTAATGTTCCCTTATGTTAAGCATTATTAGTCTGACAATTATTACTCTTGATACCAAACGTGAGATATAATTATAATTATGATAATAAAAAACGAGAAGGAAAAGCAGCAGTAATAACAACAGTAACAAAAACAACGGCACCACAAATAACATCATCACTAACTACAACATTGGCCAAAAACAAAAAAGAAGACGACTTGCTTTCTTTGCAAAGAAAAATTGAACTTGCAACAGAAGG
>DATDNG010000159.1:0-3013 GCA_036518375.1 Nitrososphaeraceae archaeon
CACTATATGAACCCATATAAATACCGGGTTCGGTGGAACATGGCTGAATTTTCAGATGAATCTGCAGGTTGACTCCGTAATGAAAATTATCAACTTAACCCTTTCCTAATATTATAACTAACTACAAGCTCGATTTCATGATTATTGCTTTAATTCTGAGGCATAGATCGCAGTGTTCTGGACATGAATCATGTAGACATTCTATTCTCATAGAATCGCAATTAAAACACCAGAGCTCTTTAGGATTATTAGATATTGATGACATAATAGCTGTGTCTTAAGCTTTCTTATTTAATAGCAATTGTGAAAATAATGAAAGTAAGATACTTCAATATACACAATTAAGGCTTACATCTCTAGTTTGCAACAAAGTTTGACTGCTTGGATTGAACATAACTAAGAGTGATATTGCAAATGGCTTCCAAGTGAATGAGAAGTGATTATAATGCAAAAAGAAATCCAGAATGGGGCTTCTATTGGAAGAAAATTGGCCTGACTCATTTTACATTCTTTTAAAAAGTAAAAATCTTTCTTTCATATGACTAGAAAAAAAGTAATTAGGATTAATAACTATGGCGCTAAGGTATAAAGATACAGGAGAAACCCGGTTATGACAAATCAATCACCAAACACGAAATCTCAGAAGTCATCGAGCAACATGTCGTCATCATCAAATCATATCCCAACATATAACCCGCAGCAATTCTGGACAGAACAAGGAAAGACATACAAGGAACAATTTCGATACAACAAAAAGTTTGAACTACAGGAACAAATGCTAATTGATTATCTAAAAAAGAATGTTTCACTTTCCTCTTCCTCAACTGTACTTGAAGTAGGTTGTGGATTTGGCCGTATAACTAAATTATTACTGCTAAACTTTCCGAATATAAAAGAATACCTTGCTATAGATTTATCACCACATCAAATAGAAAATGCCAAAGAATATGTCAGACCAAAAGAAATAATAAAAAAGGAGGGAAAAGCGAACCCAGATATAAAATTCATAGTATCAGATATTCAATCTCTTCAAGTTGACAAGAAATATGATTTGGTAATAGCATCAGAAGTTCTTTTGCATGTATTGCCTTCAGAAATTAATGAAGTGATAAGTAAACTAGTTACTCTATCAAACAAGCACATAGTGAATATTGATTGGTATGAGGAACAAACTCCAAAGAGAGTCGCACCACATAATTTTATACACAACTACGAAGAGATATACAAGAATATACCTTCGATAACTCATGTTAATAGGATTCCAATAGAGAAAAAGAAAGGATTGTTATCATCATTATTGTCATCATTCAAACTTGACGCAAAGCAATCCATATTTCATGCTCTTAAATAATTAAGATGGATTGAATTACTTTACTATCGTGGATAGAAAAAGACTTTGTAGGATCTCCTACAATCCAAGCCACAGAAAAGTCTCGTTCACTTCTATTTAGCGCCTATATTATGTATCTATTACTCTCTGTTACATTAGGGCTATAAAGATTGCATGCGATCTAATGCTAGATGAAGTAGATTAAGGTTTATTTAGTCCTTGATTAAGATATGGCTCAGATGTCCTCTCATTTACATTTTTGTATGGCATGTCAGCAGCAGCAGCTTGTTTCATTATTTTTAATAGATATCCTCGCATCTGCTGCTTTTCTTGCTCAGTGACTTTTCCGTCAATCAAATCTATAATGAACAGATTTATTGTAGCGCCAATTTGATTTTGATTAAACATGGCCTCAGCTTCAACGCTAAATTGATTTTTCCTATGCCAGTAACCAATGATCATACCTAGTGGAATATATATTGCTATAAAAAGTATGGCGAAGACCCAAATGTTAGAAAACAATGAATGTAAAAAGGGTACTTTTTCGAGAAATAGTCTGTACTGGATTGTTACGAAATTGGCAAATGTCATTATAAATACCAAATATATGCCATGTCCGTTTCTAAAATCAAGCCAACGCTTTCTAAGCCAGTTATTGTTTATTGCACTGAAGTTTCTCAGAGTTGAGCCCTTCAATCTATTGTAATATATCTAAATTTAATGGATTCACCTTACTTTTATAGAAAAATTGAGCATTTGATTCTTATTCAGGAATTCGATAAATATTATAAAACGTCTACTTCTAGTGGGAAAAAGAATAACTGCCACTCTTACTGACGATATTGAGACTTTAAACTAAACAATGATTAAACTGTTTTATACCGGATGACAATAACACAAAATGATGGCAAATCAATTCGTGTAAGACTCCGACGTTATTGTCGTAAACGGTTCACAATGAAATTAAATGAATTGTCCTTCTCACTAAGTACTACAGCAGTATCTTCTTTTTGGGTTCTAACTATCCCTATCCTCTACAGATCTGTTTGTTAATGATTAATGCAGAATATACTTCGCCACTTTTTTAGCTTCCGTAACAATAGCTTAACTGCGACTCTATGGCTGATTCATTATCCAATATAGAGGAGGAGATAGGCTGAAAACTGCTCCCAAACTTGTGGTTTTGAATCAAAAAAGAAGTAAAAATACCATTCCCTACTTCGTGCCTACAATATGTGATGGATGCCCCATTGTTCTAAGAATTTGCAGCTTGAAATTATGTGCTTCAAGTATCTGCTTGACTTTATCAAAGTTATCTCCATGTATTTCTACTATAATCTTTCGTAATCGTTTTAAAGTATTTGTTGCTCCTTTTAATGCCAAAATTTCGGCGCCCTCTATATCTATCTTCATGACATTAACCTTGTGATTTGCTAAGATATTATCTAATGTATCAGATTCAACTTCCAAAGAGTTAGGCAAAACAAAGTTATGTTCTGCTAAAAATGTATTATGAACACTATATAAATCGGTACCAACACGGTTTCCATCATGGGAGCGTTCATATATTGTAATAACACCTTTGCGATCTGATACAGCTTTATTGATTGCTTTGGTATGTTTGAAACCATTTAACTCAATATTTCTACATAATGCTTTATAATTTCCAGGATGTGCTTCGAT
>DATDNG010000160.1:0-6695 GCA_036518375.1 Nitrososphaeraceae archaeon
TGCAATTTAATTCTTCTATCTATATGATCATTCTATAGTTTGAGAATTTATATCCATACAAGGTCTAATTAAACAGTTCCAGCCTTCACAAGCCATATAATAATATCAAACAGATTCAAGTTCATTCATTACAGCTCTCCGAATAGATGGCATCTTCGTCATCATTATTAAAAACAGATCTGCTGTTTCATCCATATCCGGCTGTCGACCGTTATCCTTTGTAAATCGTTCAACGAAATTCCCTATTATTATTCCACAAATGAGTCCGTAGGCAAAGTCTCTGGAATCACCTTGCGAAGGTATCATTTTTCGTGCTAAAAATGTAGAAGCTTTTGCCTCTCTTATTGCTTCCTTTACAAGCCCCTCCAATTGTTTTCTATCATGAATTGACAATGTCAATTTATCAATCTCCGACTTCTAGATCCGTAGCTTTTCTTGATATTATTGTTATTATTATATACTGTTGCCGCAGCATAATAAGTTAATCTAATGGCAAAGGACGCCTGTTTTTATATTCTGTATATTAAGCTATTATAACTATATGAAGAGATACATGGTATATCTAGAGAATCAATCGTATACTCCAAAAGATGCCGTAGCATTGTTAAAAAAAGCTAGATCCTTAGTCTCAGGTTCCCAAATCATAGTAAGAGATAGCCGAGTTGCAAAGCATCATATTGAATTTGATATCAGTATTCCAGATAATAAACATGTTAATGACATTATTAGTTCACTATCATCTATTGCAGCAATATCTGAATATGAACACATAGTCGAAACAAAAATGAAAAAAGAGGAGGCAATAAGACGCGCGAGGATATTATTCAATAATGAAAAGTATTGGGGTGCTCACGAGATTCTTGAATCTGTTTGGAAAAATTCTCTTAAAGATGAGAAAGATCTACTAAATGGTCTTATCCTAATTGCAGCAGCCTTTGTACATGAAGAAAAAGATGAGTCAGACATTTGCATTTCTATTTTAAAAAGAGCGATGCAGAAATTGTCAAAGGCTACTGGTCTTTATTTTGACTTAAACGTAAATAGAATTAAAGACATGATATCACAAATAATTGATACAGGGCAGGTAGAGCGATTCGCCATTTAAAAATTGTCCAAGATAGAAATATTTTATTTTCAAGAATATACGGTTTCATAGTGTCAAGAAATAAATAACTGAGGCTCGGGCATAATTCCAGATTCATATTTTTGGCAATGTCTATTGATGAATTAAGATAAAGCTATCCTTTGAGTGTTTGAATTTGTGATGAAACTCAAATGACTAAGCCTTTGTATAAAGATAATTCTAAGGCATTTGCAGTACCAGGATTTCTTCAATATTTATCATTTTTCAACCTCCTTCTTCTAAGAAATATGGCCATCACCACGAGTACAATTAAAATTGATAACATAATGAAAAATGTGCTTTCGTCTCTCACGGATCCCTTTGGAAGGATTAAAATAGCAATTAGTAAAAATATTGTGCTTTGCACTACGTACACAGCAAATGTCTCAATGTAGTAGTATTTGGGATTTGCTAGTGATGCTTTTCGGATTGTAAATAAGTCAACTGTGTTTTGTAATCTGCACTGTGCTGAATTAATCTTGCTCAACGCTAAATCAAATAAAAAACCTCTTGGCATGGAATACTAACTGTGCCCTTTCACAAATACGTTTAACATTTTGTTTCAATGCCGACTTTCCATAATAACGTAACTACAAGAATATCTTTTGCATTATGCTTCTAGTTATATGGCCGAAGAATCTCACACAACAACGATCAAACTTTAGAGGTGGGGAAGGGATTTGAACCCTTATAAATTCGCTATCTACTCAATGCTTCTCTGCAGGCGAACGCATAGCCACTCTGCCACCCCACCACTAATGGTTGTAATATCACTCCAGAGGATAAGGCCTGTTAGACGTAATCAAGAATGCTATTATTATATCATTTGTTAATGGTATCAAAGTTTCAATACATTCTTGGCCGCAAGTCGAATATCCTCAGATTTTATCGTTTTTCTTCCTGCATGAATTGATAAATCTACTGCTTGTGTAGCAATCCTGACAGCGACGTCTTCTAGAATTTTTCGAAGTTCATCGGCTGCATCATCGCTAACTCTCTCTGCTCCTGATTTCTTTATTACGCGATACATCGTGGCAAGGCCAAGCTCTGGACTAGATGACATATTACAAAGAAAACAATCTACTCATATTAAAAGAGTATTTGTGGATAAATTATGTTAAGATTCTTCAAAAATATTTCACAATTACTTTGATCTATCTTGATATTTTATTACTACTTTTATTTTTTCAGGATCTTACCAATCTTCTGCTCTAGATCTTTACTATGCTCTTTATCTAAGGAATAGAAAATTTTTTAAAAGTATTATCAAGAGGTTAAACTGAATAACTGTTTTGTTAACGAAAAGACTCTAACGGGCAATCGCGTTTGTATTATTTATGATTAAAGCATTAGACTCTCCGATTACCGAATCGAAGAACACAATATAGATCATACTGTCTTTAACAAGATTTATTTTATAAGATATCCAATAGATATAATACATAGTTGCAGCAATTCTTATTTGATGCACATATTCATTTAACTGACGATGAATATTCTGGTTATATACAGCAAATTCTCAAGAATTTAAGAGCATTAAAGATCAATGCGTGTTCTGTTACAGTGGATCACAAGACTTCTCTTAGAAGTCTAGAGCTTTTCAACAATTCAACCCGTGATGTTGTGACACAATTTATCGGGATACACCCCCAATTTGCTGAAACAGAAGACATTACTAAATTTATCGATCTTTTCGAGTACAATATCGGATCAATTGATGGTATTGGAGAAATTGGTCTGGATAATACATATAATGAATATAATGTTTCGTATCAAAAGCAGAAAGAAGTTTTTAACTCTATGCTAAATCTTGCTGAAAAAACTAAAAAACCAGTGTCAATACACTCCAGAAGAACCCTAGATGATATATTGGAAACATTGAAGACGTATAATACCGGTAATGTACTCTTGCATTGGTTTAGTGGCAGCAAGAAGCAATTAAGCAAATCAATGGATATGGGGTTATATGTTTCCTATGGGCCTGTTTTGGTTTATTCCGATGAGAAAAAAGTACTATTGAAGAATACCAACATAGATAGATTTCTTGTAGAAACTGACGGGCCTGTAAAATATTCCAAATGTTTTAAAGGGCTTGTATCATTGTCAAGCTCTTTTTTAGTAAGTATCATAAATAGTGCTGCTGATGTGCTTGGAATGACATATCATGAAACGACGGATGTCATTAAGCGAAATTCAGAAGGATTCTTGAACAAGTCAATGCAAGATATAGAATGCTAGCGCAAGTAAGGATTATTTAAACCGCAAATGAAGTTTTGCACTTGCTATTATTAAGAATTGTCATTGGTCCTGAAGATAGATTATAAAGATAGATAAATATATTCATGTTCTATAAAACTTGCGCAAACAAACTGCCTGTCTGACCTTGGATACTACCATTTACTACCCGCTGGCCCGACGATGGTTCCTATCAAAGTATACATTCTGTTTCTAAAACGAAAGAATCAATTCCTGAGATCTTGTTCTGGAGAAAGATGGGTTTAACAATTTTGATCTGCTTTGTTGCATAATTCAGAAAAATCGTCATAAGATGACGACTTTATCAATTCTCAAGAATGGAGCAAATACAATTTACCCTCTTTTGAATGAAGATTTCAAATTTGTTGACTAATATCATATTTATGCAACAATGCAATTTTGATCTGGTGTATTTACCATATAAGTGATTTTAGATAAGACATTTTTCAATGACTTTCCATACTTATTAAGGCTTTAGCATTGGACTCATTCAGAGACCGAGGCTTTAGAGTAATCACTTTGATCAAGTGAAAGATAGGTCACTACCTGATATCTCGACTATCTTCACTCATAGCCGTTGTCACATACTGCTATTGACAATGGCCTAATTTCCGACTATCACCCGCTTAACGCATATGGTAACATTGGACGAAATCTATTTCTTTTACTGCGGAATTTCAGTTGCAGTTTGCTGTTCTCCTTGTTCTTTAATAAACCGTACTATGACGTCAGAAACAGAGCAGTTCAATTTTGCTTTCTCTTTAAGAATTTGTCTGTAGGCATCTAGGGTAATATATACAGGGATAGAGCCGGTACCTTCTAGCAAGGCCTTCACTCTATACAGACCGTTTTCTATTCCTCTTTCAGCGATCTTCTTTAGCTTTACTTTGTCCAGTAATCCCCCAAGAGGACCCATCGGCACATCATAATCTACTGTAATCCTTGTCCGCGTCTTTTTCTCGGTAACCTCCTCGAATTCGACAGTAATTTGCCAGCGCTTGAAGGGTCCTTCAATCATTTGTGCAATGATTTTACGATGTGGTATATAGTCAATTGTCTCGCAGTCCCATTCTAATCTCTTACCATCAAAATCACCACTAATTCTAAAAATAGTACCAACACCAAAGCCGTTTTTTACTTCTATAGGAATGATGTTCAGACCCATATTTTCTGGAAATTGATCGGCCATATGTTCAGGTCTAGCAAAATAGGTGAATACCTCAGTGACAGGAGTATTAATTTCGACACTTTTGCTAATAGTAGTCATAATCCTGTGGAATTAAAATCGGTAAACTGCATTTAAAGGTTTCTTGGAGATATTTATTATCATAGCACAAGCACGATGCTGTTCATCTGTTTTTAAAAGCACGTTTATTACTTATCTCTGATGTAGTATATATAGTGATAGATAATGGTGCCTTGTTAGAGGTGTTACATGTGCAAATCATCTCCTGTAGCAGCAAATGAAAAATTTTAGAGAAGATATTTCAGGCTAAAGGATTTTGATTTACAATCTCATCCAGACACTTAATGACATCCTGTTTTGTAACAGGAATAGGATTATTGTCAAGGTGTCCCCGATCCGGCATTATAACATCTGCTGCCTGATCTAACGGTTGCTTGAGTTTTAGCGGATCGAATTTCAATTTTTGACAAATCTTCTTAAATCGTTCATAATATATAGACATGTTAAATTTATGCGCAACTGTAGTACATGAGGATAAAGAATATCCATGTGGTATTCCTTCATTTGAAAATACATACGATAACGCATGACCTAACGTTGTCGATGAATTACCAAACCCTATCCCAGAGAGCATTGCACCATAAGGTAGCAATTGAGGTTTGTCATTGATGATGGCGTCTTCTAAAATATCAAATGCTTCCCTACAAAATAGTTTTGTAAATGGATTAGCAAGCTTGCTATCGTAACCTTCTGATGCTTGAGCGCAGGCGTCGCAAGCGGAATTTCTCATTATATTAAATGGCGTCCCTGGCAAGAAGTATGGATCAACAATTGCTGCATCTGCCAAGAATGCCTCATCCTGTAATAACTTTTTCTTGTGTTCGAAACTTATGACAGCATAAGTTGTCATTTCTGCGCCAGTTCCAAATGTAGTTGGGATTAGAATCTTAGGAATACCTGTAATTTTACCAAGATATTTGCATACGTCCATGGAGCTTCCTCCTCCAAGCCCAATATATGCAGAAATATTTTTCTTGCCTTCATACTCTTGTCTTATTGCCTCAACCGTTTCGAGTGCAGGATCTGGAGTAACCTTGTCATAAATTTCATAGTTCTTTATTTCCATATAATCTAGCCATTTATTATAAATATCGGGAGTTGTCGTTGTAATAACTAATGAATTCTTGGGATATTCAAACTTCTTTGCAGCATTTTCGCCGAAGACTATTTTTCTTGGCGTCATTACTTTCCACATAAGAAGTGGAGTTAGTGTTTTGGGGCTTTATGTTTTACTACTACATCTTTAGCAAGACAGACGCTCAAGTCTATCAAGATCGCAGTGTTATAATTAATTTTACTGCACATGTTGGGTTGTTTTACCATTTATTTTACGGCTTTACATAGCCTAGTCCACAAGGCTATGCCCAATATTATATGATTCTGATCAAATTATCGTCCAAACACCTAGGAGTTGGCATTCGATGGTTGTAATGAAGATGACATCTTTGCTTGTCTCTTCATACTACCTGACAGTCGGTACGAATATGAGACAACTAATAACACCATAGCAAATAGCACAAGTCCAAGTCCAAGATGAACTGTGACCAAAACCGCATGTAATCGCTCGAATATTACTATGGCTCCAAGCGTTATTTGTCCTATCGCAGCGCCACTGGCAATTATTGAAGCGATTTTCATTCCTTTTGGAGTAATTCTAGATTTTAATACAAAAACCATAGTAGCAAGTACTAATAATGCAGTTGTAGCAGCAACAGATCTGTGAAAATATTCGATAATAAATTCATTCATTGGTACGAATCCAGCAGGACATAGAGGCCACCTGGGGCAGGTTAAACCTACTCCAGAGGCACTAACATATCCTCCAATAAACATAAGACAAAAGAGAGAGACAAGGGTAGCAAAAGAAAGTGTTTTAAGGAACATTTTTTGATTATTGCTCCATGATGATATTGTTAACCTGTGTATATTAAAGACAGGGACATTCTACTACCTCTGCTATTGTACTTTTAGTGTTCCTGTCATATATGGATGGACCTCGCAGTGGAAGGGATATTCACCAGATTTTAGGCTAGCAGTAGTAACTTTACCTGAAGCTCCGGGAGCAATAAT
>DATDNG010000161.1:0-5736 GCA_036518375.1 Nitrososphaeraceae archaeon
AGGTTCTGGCAAGAATTTTAAATGCTGCTCATCATGCACCATCTGTTGGATTCTCACAGCCGTGGAATTTCATTTTGATCAAAGATAGTTCTGCAAGACAACACGTAAAAGACTCCTTTTTAAAAGAGCGAGAAA
Organism: Nitrososphaeraceae archaeon; assembly: GCA_036518375.1. GTDB lineage: Archaea > Thermoproteota > Nitrososphaeria > Nitrososphaerales > Nitrososphaeraceae > Nitrososphaera_A. Next base: position 136 of record DATDNG010000161.1, read on the forward strand.
GGTCAATTTCAATGCTTAATGGTGATAAGACCAAGCAGAAAAAATATACTTCCTTAAGGCTGGAAGGTATAATGGAATCAGCAATAAATATTTGCATTACATACGACTCGACAAGATTTGGTCCATTCGTTCTTGGTAGGACGTCAATTGGAGAGACAGGTCTTTATAGTGTTTGTTGCGCAATACAAAATCTCTGGCTTGCGGCAAGAGCAGAAGGGATAGGTGTCGGCTGGGTAAGTATTCTTTCAAATGAAGATCTACATGACATTCTTTTAATACCTAAACACATTAGACCAGTAGCATATCTGTGTTTAGGTTATGTAAGGGAATTTTCAAGCAAACCCGACCTTGAAAAAGAGGGGTGGCTGTCGAGAATGAAATTGAATGATGTCATTTGTTATGAGCATTGGGGAATACACAAATGTAATTCTTGGGCACAATTCAATGGCACTGTTGAGCAGATTAAGGATTAACCTCTCGTTGTTTCTATTTGCATATCATAGTTAATATCGTTGATATCTTGTGATCCTTTGGTTATTTTTTACTCTTGATTGCAGACATTAAATACTCTTATTTAAGATTGAACTTCCGATTAAAATACATAATATATAATCGTCTTTGCATCGGTATTTTTATACGGCGGGCATGGGCATTGAGATTCGGACCTGATACCAAGTGTGGCTACAACAATCAAAACTCTTACGTCAAACGTAAAGATAACGGTAAGTCATTCAGTCTCTATTATAATGACCTTGCACGATGGTTATTTATTACACTAGCGTTTTCAGGTATCTTGTCTACAGGGTGGTTTGGAATTCCACTTGCACCAAGATATTTTTTGTCCGGAGAACTCGATTTAATATCTGGCTTGTTCGCATTATTCAGTGCACTAGGTACAATCTGGGGGGTAATGGCATATGTTGAATTTACCAGATCAGCCAATTTGGTAAATGATGCAAGGCATCTATCCCGTAGTCTTGATCCATCAATAGGAGATTACGAATATCGATCTTATAACCCTGAAACCAGCGAATATGAAGAAGGATATGTCCCTTTAGGACCAACTGATTTTTGGGATAGAGAAACTCAAGTTCCAAACTGGCTTGATAAAGGAAAATACTGGCACGTACTGCTAGGCTTTCAATCCGCCAATAAGGAAATTATGTTACAAGTTGTACGCGATCGAGACCTACCCTTTACAAATGGTAAGAGGAACGTTGCACTCACTTATAAGGAAAATCTTCAAAGGATCGCCTCAGGTCGAAAATCACGAAAGCGTCATGTCTATAGAATAAAGATTCCCCAATGGATCGTAATGAACACAGAACACATTCGACTGGCTGAGCGTAAAGCAGGGCTGAATGTTGATAATTTGCAATTAAGTTCTATTATTGCAGATCTTAATAGAAAACTTGTCCTTGCTGCAGATGAAATTATAGAACATGAAAAGCCAAGAATCCGATATCCTTGGAAGATTACTACCCTTGGAATTTACCTTAATAAGAGTTTGCCTCTTCGAATCATCTACAGACAGGCAATAAAACATTTTCCTGGTTCAAAGAAACGTACTATCAGTGACACAAATGGTAATCTGGCCAATGTAAAGGATAACGATTTGATTGATGTTATAATTGAACTTGCAGTACAGAAAGGAATTTCTGACAAGAGAATTGATAACGTCAAGACTCTTGTACGTTTTCTCAAAAACTCATATACCAGACAAGGCCTTGGAGAAGGTTCAAGCGAGTATCACAATTTCCACCATAGTTTAGAGGTAACTTGTATGTGTTTACAAATGTTGCCAAAGGAATTTCGCGGTTTTAGTTTCACATCAGAAGATTACGAACTAATTATGATAGCTGGTCTATTACACGACTATGATCCTATCCAAGGAATGAATTCAAAAGATGAATTCAATAGCCGGACACCTCGGCAGAAAGGACCCAAAGTGTCAAGAACCATTAATGAAATATGCAAAACAAGAATTCCTGATGCCTACTTTACTATGAGTGCAACTGAATTAGAAAATTATTTTCGAGAATACAAATCTACATTATTACCACCTGTAGATTTCTCAACAACTCATCCAGAGTATGTCAAGATAGATAAGAAACCCGCTGAAAGTATGATCGTAGAGGCTTTAATTTGGCATACAGATTTTCCTTACGATAAACAAAAGTATGCAAAGGAAAAGTTTACCGAGACTGTATCTTTGCTTGAAAAGCAAGGATATGATGGTGCTAAAATTAAGCTACTTGGAGAGGTTTTATGGATTGCAGATCTTGTCGTAACATATATGAGTTCAGATCCTATTAGGGCATGGGATAGAGTTACTAACCTATACAATGAATTAGATCTTCCAAAGCTCGAAGCGGTTTCTAGGACTGATGCATTCTTTTCAGACTTTGCGGAAACTAAACTTTTTAAGGAATTAATTACTATGCGGAACTTTCCCGATATATTTCGGCAAAGATGGAATATGATATACCAGTTTTTCCATGAGGGAAATCCTTCTACCCAGGTTAATAGAATTATTACTAAGACCAAGAATTTATACCTCAAAATTAATTTGGAAATAGCCATGCGTAGAGGAGACATGTTACAGGAAATTGCTACAAACAACTGGGCAGAATATTTTATTGGGATAGGAAAAGATCAAAATGAAGTATTGAGAGCAAAATCAAGGTTTGCCGACCTAGATCCACCTAATGCCTCAGCTTTTTGGGGAGATACATATAAACTAGTTCCAAATATATTAGATAAGTCTATCGATAATTTCCTGATGATATTACCTCAAAAACTTGCGTCTTTCACTAATACTGAAGAAAAGTTATCTCTTATGTCGTTGTTAGCAACCATTCCTGCAAAATTGGCAGCTGGAGGTACATTGCAGTTATTGACAGATTTGGAAGTAAATAGTGTAGTATTTAATGACCTACTGGAAATTATACTGGATAAGGGGTTCCAAGTAGATCTTCATAAGAATAGAAAAATATACTTTCCAAAAGGCTGGAAAGATCCAGACTTTATCGAAGGTAGGATGCCACAGGTTATTATTTTTAGCTTAAAACAAGCATGAGTACTTTTTTAGACTAGTATGATAATCTAACTACTATTTCTTTTCACGAATTGTTATGAAATATAGCATCTGACAGCACTGATTTACCTCAGTGTTATACCCTCATTTTCCTTTTACCGCTGCAACCATTGTTTTTTCTGTTAGATTATTTAACAGGACATTGAAGAATACCCTTGCTACTTCTAAAAGTCCTTCAAGATATTCATTACTATAATGATTTTGATATGTTGAGGGATAAGAAGGAGAAAGAAAAGAAGACGTGATATTACCACAGCCACTACCTAAACCATTGCCAATTTCGCTAGTGTCAAAAATAATGTCATGCCTATTAGGATTCTCTCTTAAGGCCTGAATAACAGCCATGATGGCGGAAGTTAATAGCGCTCCTTGTTCTGCTAATAGCCTATTTACAATTTGTTCAGCAATACCTCTGATCTCGAGGTATTTTCTATCACTATTTTTAAACCTGGAAACAAATTGCTCTAGTTGAGACCTTTCATTATAGAGATACTCTATATCATTTTGCAAAGTATCAACATTATGCTGATGCATATTTTCAACTTCAGTTGATTCCATTATTTGCCTTTGGATAACTTGTAAATCTCTTTCTAGCTTTTGTTTTTGATACTGCATAGTTTGAACCTTGTTTTGAAGGTTTTTGTATTCATGTTGAAGTTCTGGAAGCTTAATGGTACCCATCTCTATAGCATCTGCAAACCACTCTACATTACCAGGGTTCAAACCTCTTTTCTTCAATACCTTATGTAATTTTAGAAAGCTTGGAAGAGAAGGCTCTATCTCAGGATAGATTTGGTGTAACCTGTCTTGCCGTTTTAACTTCAAAAATTCTCTGAACAATTTGCTTGCTTCTTTTTCTCTTAGCCCTAGTTCTATGGATACTTCTATCAGCGATTTTCCTTCGCTAAAGAGTTTGTAAGCTTGTGTGGACTTTTCGTTGAGAGATTTTTTGTTGTTGTCATCGTGTATCATTGCAATTCCATGATTTACTCCATTCTTTTTTAGAATACGGCCAATATCTCGTAACGATAGTCTTTGTTCCTTTGCAATCTCTCGAGTAGTCTTGCCTTGGTTGTTGTATAGCTCTAAAACTTTCCTTTCTCTTTCGGTGTTATTGTCATCTGACAATGTGTTATGTTACTATAATAAAGAACTCGCCTGCATATATCTTTTCTCTGATAGCGCCTGATATCAATCATTGTTATCCTGATACCAATATTCTTTCCCTGATTTCACCTGTTACCATAAGATACTTTTACTGAAGTTGTACAAGAGAGATAAGTTAGGGACTATGATGGCTAGTAATTTCTATACTATAAAATCTGAGAGACGGTAATACACTATTTTGGATTGTAAATGAGGATGGTTATAGCAAGTTATATAAAAAGAGCCTCAATCCAAGTTAAAACCAGAAGTAAATTCTCTATTATTGTCCGGTTCTGAGTCGTTATTATCGTTCGCGGCATTCAATGAATTGATAACATTTTGCATGGCTCCTGCCATTCTTAAATTACCTTCAGCTATTTTTCGTCTGTGGTTTTCCCTAATCTAACACTCATCGCTCATAAATGCATTTACAAATCTATGCTCAAATAATTGAGTATAATTGTCCTTATAAGGAATAGCAACTAAATCTATACTGTCATGTCTCTTATTTACACGCTTGATTAATCTTCGCATATTGTTACGTGCTTTCCGGGAAGCATTATCATTTGAGGTTTCATCAGGATTAAACAATCCTGGACAAAATATACCTGCCAAATCATTTAATGTTAGTCCTAATTTAGGTTCTCGAATAGGTTTCATTAATTTTTATAGCAAGTTCATCCTTTTGGCGTATGGGAGTTTGGATAATTTGTTTGCATCTTCTTCCCTTATTCCCTGCTTCTGATTCTTCTTCTCTAATAAGCCAGCCACTATCTTTTTAATTTGCTTTATCCTTTTTTTATTGTAATCAGTGTTGATATCAGGGTAATAACAGCCAACGGATTCGATAAGTCTTATAGCGTTGCAACGAATAGTCCACATCTAGGAGTGACTTTTAGCATACCTCCAAACGAAGGAGACCGATACGTGTGTAACACCAAAGAGGCAATGGAGTTCGTATTATACATGATTAATGCATTTTATATCTTAATATTAGTCAAATGTTGTTATCTCCGATTTCTTTCTGTTTCTTAGCTTTGATCTTATCGGCGAATATATATTTAGGCTATTAAGGAAAATTAATTTATTCGTGGAGTGCGGGCCGGTGGTCTAGCCTGGTTAAGATACCGCCTTGACATGGCGGGGGTCGTTGGTTCGAATCCGACCCGGCCCACTACAATATTGTCCCTTTATTTAGGCCCATTTACTATAATATAGTGAACCTTTTTGCTATAATCCAAGAAGATGGACAAGGAGGACGAAACCCCATAGCAGTTGTATTGCAGAAGCAGGTTGCAGAATTAAAGGAAAAAACCAAAGAGAATGAGTATATTATTAGAGCAAAACTCCAAGAGAAA
>DATDNG010000162.1:0-2895 GCA_036518375.1 Nitrososphaeraceae archaeon
TGCCATTGCTGCCACAAAAGTAAATACCAATTGTTCTATCTGTATTGGTACTTGACAATTGTTTCCAGGCTAGGCCATGTCCATCTAACGTTACGCGAAATGGTTTATCCGTGTTATCTGGATTTTTTGAATCTAACAAGTGTCTAGGTATCTGTATGGTGAATACTCCGATACTTTTAGCAAACTGCGTGGGGGCAATGATAACGTCTATGCTAGTTATGAATGCCCATAACAATAATAAATATACTGCATTGTGTGAATGATTTATGGATTCCAACATACATAGAGCTTTAATATTTCAAGGAGGAGGTTCGCTTGGTGCATATGAAGCAGGTGCTTACAAAGCAATCAACGAGGATCTTGCAGCATATTTTATAACAGAAGGAAGGGGAAACGAGCCAATATTTCATATCGTGTCTGGAACGTCAATAGGTGCGATAAATGCTGCTATATTGGTAAGCTATGTCAAGGAAAATAAAACATGGGAAGGATCCAGCGAAAGGCTCATCGAGTTTTGGGAATATCTGTCTACACAGTCATCTGTTGAAAAAATACCTTACTTTACGCACTATTGGGATTCTTGGCGTAGATTAGATAGACGAATTGCTTCAGGAGAGTCTGCCAGGAGATATATTAGCACTAAGGAATTTATTTTGAAAGGAGTTCCTAACGTCTTTGTACCAAAGATGCCTTTGTTAGACAGCAGATTTTTTGATCCATCAAATACTTGGTATATCTATGACAACAAACCATTAAAAGAAAGCATAGAAAAGTTTGCAAAGTTTCCTATTTCCACAAGCTTTGAAAAGGGTGAACCAAGACTCTTGCTGGTTGCTGTGGATGTGCAGGACGCTACTCCTGTTGTTTTTGATAGTTATGAAAAGGAAGATGGAACAAGAAAATCAGAATACGGAAGATACGGTAGAATCAAATCTGATGGTTCGGCGAAGAATCATGAGAATAAAGAGGGGTTTGAGCATGTTATAAGATACGAAGATGGTATCCAGTCAGATTTCGTTCTAGCAAGCTGTTCAGTTCCGGTAAATTATGACTATACTCGATTAAATGTAGAAACCCGTACTTTGGACGGCGAAGGGCAAAGCGACAAGACGGCAATGGAGGATAATAATCGGATTTCGAATAGCACTACCAGCCTGCGCTTTTTTTGGGATGGTGGTCTTTTAGCTAATACACCACTAAGACAGACAGTAATTGCTCATAGACATTATTGGCATCAAGTGAGGAAATTAGATGAGAACATATCCAGACTCAAATTCGGTATAATCAATCTTCATCCGGTTAAACAACAATATCTTCCTACTGACTATGACGGTGTTGTTGACAGAAAGAATGACATCATATATCATGACAGAACAGAATTTGATGAATTTGTTGCAGCTATAATATCCGATTATGCAGTACTAGCAAAGTCTTTAATAAAATTAGCCGAAGAAAATGGTGCAAGCAATGAGGCATTGCAAAAGATTTTGAACGAGAAAACTAAGGCCTTTTTTTTAGCCACTGGCAAGCAGGGAAGATATGATGATTTAGTGAAGGGCAGAGTAGATGTTGATTTTGTTGCCCGTTTGGAGCGAAAGAACGACAGTCATACTATTTCAAATAAGACTTTTGATTTTTCAAAAACTACAATCCAGCAGCTAATTCAAGATGGATATAAAGAGACTAAAGAACAGATGAAAGAAGTACTTGCCAACATAAGAAGAGAATCGTCTGGTACATCTTACTGAAAGCTAATCAGCAGCTGTTACCTTTGATTTCTTTAGATATCGACCTAAAAGGACTGGATTTATTATGAGATTGACTGCAATTAACGAAATTGTCAGGGTAACAAATAGGTTTTTAAATTCATAATCTGCTGGAAGAGATAACACCAAAGCTACACAAATTCCTCCTCTCAATCCCCCTAAAGTGAGAATGTTTTGCCATTGAAGTGGTATACGAACACTAGCTATGCATAAGATTATACTTCCTCCATAGACTACGATGAGCCTTGATATCATTACTATAGCAATTGGGGCTATTATTATTAAGATCCTCGAAATATTAGATTGTAATACAAACAAAGAGAACACCGGAATACCTACTAGAAAAAACAAGATACTGTTTGTAATAAATCCTAAATAGTCCCAGTATATATTGAATAGCCGGCCAACTCCTGTAAAGGTTTCCTTGTGTGTCCTTAACATTAGTAAAGCTATAAAAACAGTTGTAACTACGCCCGAAACATGCAGAATATGATCCCCTATTATATATCCTCCAATTGCTAGAGCAATTGAAAAAGTGAAATTGACATGATCATCGGCTTGCCATTTGCTTAATACCATACCCCCAACATATCCAATAGCACTTCCAAGAGCAACTGCACCTAACATAGACCAAAGAAATGAAAGTGAAGTATCTATTAGTGAAAATGCAACGCTCGAAAAGATTATCCCTTTTATAACATTAAAGGAAATTACACCTGTGGCATCATTGAAGAGTGATTCACCTTCTATAATTAAATTTAGTCTGTGAGGTATTGGAAACCTCTTGAAAATAGCAGCTACAGCTGCCGCATCTGTGGCAGCTACTATTGACCCAAAAAGTAATCCATGGATAATTGGGACTTTGAAAATAATACTGATAGCTATTCCTACTAAAATAATGGTGAGGATCACGCCAATTATGGCAAAGAATCCAATTGGTGTTATTTGACTTCTAATTTCTTTTAGTGTTAATTTTCGTGATGACTCGAAAATTAAGAGCGGAATAATAACCAATAATATCAAATCAGGAGCTTTTTCTACTATAGAATCATAGACGCTCTTAAAGTCGGAGCTATATAATGGAACGATTACTGAAATGGCTCCGATGAACATCATGATTGTTACTCCT
>DATDNG010000163.1:0-2101 GCA_036518375.1 Nitrososphaeraceae archaeon
CCAGCAGTAAAGAAAGGGTCAATCCACTCAATGCAAAGTACTTTTGGTTTATTATTATTACGCACCTCGCCACGACCAATTCTTCTTTGTCCGGCTCTCATCCTTACATTGTCAATACGTTTTTGTAATGATACTACTAAGTTGCGGCCTTCTGTCACTCTATCAACTCTTTCTGCTATATCCATTATACTTGTCAGAATATCATCTAAATCATGAGGATCAAGTATAAGAATATCTGGGTTGTAATTTAATATAGAAGCAGCGCGGTTTATCTCTTTTGCAAATGGAGCGCATACTTCACATACACCTTGAGCAATAATAAGATCTGGTTTTGCTTCTCTTAATATCTGATCGTCTATTACATATATATCTCGATGAGATCGCACCAGTTCTATAATTTTCTGGTCTATCTCCTTACTATTCATTTTACTAGCATCAAATGAACAATTTACTACTCTCGGTTTTAATTTGGCATCATTAGGATACACACACTCATGTGTTACGCCTACTATTTGGGAACCAGCACCAATTTCATAAAGTATTTCTGTAGAACTAGGTAAAAATGACACTATTCTTTCGGAAGACACACCCATGATATGGCATTACCAGCATATTTTTATATATTACTGGTAACTTTTCGTTTTCAAAATCTTATATTATTTTACTCCATAGATACACTAATCAGTAATATTAGTAAACGAATCTAACGATAATATTATAGCCAAAGAGTTTAGGAATTTTTTAAGATGTAATATGGAGTTTAGAGTTAAAGCGATACAACAAGATTCTCTTATAACCCAATGATTTGAGGACCAATGATTGAATGTTAACGCAACCAGAGCAAAGCTACTTGTTATTATTTAGGAAGCATCATGACTAATCGTTTTTTCAATTATAATAATGAAATGGCAGCAGGCTACTCTACTTTCATAAATTGCTTTAACCAGGTGGTCTACTATGGTCACCAAACTCACAATAAACAAGAGGTTTACTATTTCATCTCAATGATTAGATAGAATCAAACAAGTCAGATAATTTGGTTGAATACACTACCATCCCAAACAGCAGAGGCGTAGCATTTGTTTATTCTCTGGCCATTCAGTGCATAATTGCATGAATGTCTCTATGTGTGTTGTACTCAAGACGCGAGTATGCATTATGCATATACGTCCAGAATTGTGCCAGATAAATTTATTTGTTTATAGTATTTTGGGAACATGTCACATCACCCGTAAAAGATCCACCTGTTGTCAAAATAGGATCGTTTGATTCAAATCGTACGTTTATGACAACATTTTGATTACATGATCCACTGATAGTAATAGGCACAGAGACTGGAGGTTGACAGAAATGTGTTTCATTGATCTTTTGACCTGTTATTTTGTAGTTGCCTGATTTCAAATTCACTGAATTAAAACCTCCACTGACAAAGCCGGGAACAGGGTTTTGACCAGAAGGTAATTCATTTATATTCCAATTAGTTGTTGATATCTTTCCACTACTACCATTTCCAGATACAACAAAGGCGATAACAGCTTTGTTTGAAGAGCCATCAGGGCAGGTGATAGAACCAATACCACCGCCGCGAATTATAGTCGATCCTGAGTCATTGTTATTCTGACCAAAAGCTGCTGTTGTTAGCAAAGTAGTAGTATTATCATTGAATAAAGAAGGAAATGAAAATAAAATTAATGGAGATGTTATTATTGTTGTCATTACAGCAACAATTAACAATGAAAAGACATAGTTTTTGGTGTTTTCTGCCATATATTGGATTAACATATGTTCTTACTAGATAAAATATCTTGTTAATTGAGATTCAAATGGAATGAGATGATGAAATGTATAATAAATGCTGAATCCATTTATCATGCTTCAATCTTTATACTGCAAGCCTCAGCGCCTTACTTGGCAGTGAATTAGGAATCGCAGTTGTTACTTGAGTACAAGCACTTGTAACAAAGCACTTGTAACAAAGCAGCATATGTATTGTATACTAAACAGATTGAATATATATGAGGAAGGGAGGGACTGACGGGTAAATTATGAACCACACAACAACTACCCTTTTGTCCCCCTCTTAATACAATAAATGCATATT
>DATDNG010000164.1:0-3597 GCA_036518375.1 Nitrososphaeraceae archaeon
TTGTATTTGTATGGGTAACATTACTTGTTTTGGACGTAATACTGTGGCCATGAAATGTGATAGTAGCACCTGTTGCATTACTATGGTATGTCTTGTTGTTGTTCTCCTGTGCTGCTGCAAACAGACTATATGGAGCGAATATCGTAAGTAAGGAAAAAACGATTGATAGTTCCAAAATTACTGCAACAATTTTTTTATCTCCTTCCTCTGTTTTTTTGATTATATCTTCCAAACTCATGAGAAATTAGTAGGCAATATAAAATTTAATCGTTATTATGCTCAGAGTTGGAGAAAGAATGCTGTTTATTCAAATGTATGTGGATTGATGGTTTATCGGTACATGATAAAAGACTGGGATTGATTGGAAATAGCAGGCTATGGGTGGTGGCGTCAATACAAAGGCACCTTTAGAAAAAGGGTACATGTCCAAATTCTATTGAGAGCTAAATCTGGCACAACACATAGTATTCTAGTCGATGGTAAAGTAGCCAGTAGAACTAAAAAACAGATAAAGATCGTATGATATATATAGCTACATTTTTTCGTCTTTTTAACATGATTGAATCCTAAAATCACTTATTTATCCTGTTATTTGCTCATTATCAAATCATAAAATACAACACAGCCTGTTATTCTAATCCCTGTTGCCATCGGTTGCTATTATTTATTGTCTTTACACGCACGTGTAAAATTGTTCTATGGATAAGGTATGTAGGTAGTACTACAAGGAGAAGCAGTATGCAAGTTATCAGCATATAAGTCCCTGCGTCATTATGACTGCTAACAGAATAGACAGGATAAATTGGCGTACTTGTGACTGCGAACATTAAACCTGCAAAAGCCATAATCGCATTCAAAGAGACCAAAATAAGAATTTTAAATGATTCGCCTAGTGCCCTTAATGCAAGAAAAGCAGTAGCTCCCACAATTATAAATGAAATATGTTGTATAATATGGACCTGTTCATTTAAAGTGGCATAATCAAAGATAGAAGGCAAGTGCCAGAAGGTCAAGAGGATAATCGGGATAATGAGCCATATGAAACCATACCTGCTATTAACAATAAAGATCTTTCTTAATGATTGACTCCAAACAGAAATTATCTTTAATGTCAAATTGCTTTTTCTTTCTTGAGCTCCTGTCTGTGATCTACTCTTTCTTTTGGTATTCTCAAAAGATACGATCAACCTCAAGACTGTTTCAGCAACTTGAACTGAGATGGCACCAAGGAAAAAAAATAGTGTGTGTTCTAACACCATATGACTAGCAAGGTCTTTTTCAGTTGCTGCAAGTAAATCAGGCTGTAGAGAGGTAACAATGAGAGTTCCAAATATAATCATTAAGATATAACTACGAATATTTTTGCCAAACCATACTAAAACTTCATTGGATAACAATTAAAAATTATCTCACCTTTTGCCTCCATTTATTTTGGTTGACTGATATCATTTCTGGTTTTTTTCGTCTTTAGCCTTCTTTCCTTCTTCCTTTTCTTGCCTTTCTTTCTCTTTCATTTTCATAAGATCAAAATTGTAGACTGAATATGCCAAAGTGACTATTCCACCCATCAATGCACCATATACTAAATAGGCGAAAATTCCTAGACCAAGTATTCCTGGGAGATATTTTGGATATGATGATGAAATAATCATATTATTATAAGATTGTATCCCTCGTGTTGTCAGCTCTGCTGTAGGATAACTTGTAAATGCTCTGCCAAGTAATTGCGGATACACAGACAGCATTACTGGCAAATACAAGACCAAAAATGCAATTATTCCAGTGGCAAGGCCAAGTCCAACGCCTTTCTTTTTGTGAGAAGGATGAAGCGCTTTAACTTTTGATGTAACAACTCCAAATATGATACCTACAACAATCCCTTGAATTAGGATAATGGCAAAGCCTGCAAGACCACTGGTAACAGGATCGCTTTTTATGCCTGTAACAGTTGTTCCTAATGTATAAATAAAAGTACCTTCTGGAAAGTGAAAAATAAACGGCATATATAACATTATTCCAGTAAAACCAATAGCAGCAATAAATCCTCCAAATCCACCATAGCCTGCTCCTTTCTTTGTACTGTATTGCTTCTTGTATTCTTGCGTATGCTGCTGTTGATGATTTTGTTGTTCAGATCGTCTTGCTACATCCCTATTGTCGGTATCAGCCATATACAGTGGCATTACTATTATAAAAAATCATATTTAATGATTCAATTACAAAATTTATAAAGAATGTTAGAGGTACTCAGCATCTCATAAATCTTCTTTTTCGTCTGAATCTCTTGCAGCTACTATTTAATACCTATAAACGAACGATTCTAAATAGAATGAAATATTTTTTATATATTAGTTATGTATACGTTAGCAACGTTCAAGAGTTTGAGTAAAGATTGTTAACAGGAGAAAAAGATCAAAATAGGTATCCTCAAGAGCCACCGCAATTACCGCAGTACGATATTTCACCTGATCTCAAAAAATTAACTCTAATGTTTATTGGAGCTATGCTGATCAACTTTCTAATAGCAGGCATCTGCGCAATTGGAATGCGAATTATACAAGCAGATGTACCTATAACAAAATTTGGTATTGATTCAATTCAACAGAATGTGCTATTCTATTCTCTCCTTACTTCCCATGGCCAAGTAATGTTCTTTGGAGTGCTATCTATGAATACGATGTGGTTTGGTTACTATGCAACGAGCAAATGGGGTAGAAAGCCATTGTCGAGTATGAAATTGGCCAAGATTTCATTTTGGATGATGGAAGCAGCAGTAGTGCTAATATTCTTGTCTCCTGTCTCTGGTTTTGGTGCAGGTTGGTATAACCTGATGCCTCTAACCTTTCTGCCCGGTACACCGACAATGAGTTGGGGTGCAACTGCTGCTGTGACATTTATGGCAGGAGATGTTCTTGTAGGTGTAGCAATCACCATATTTTGTATTGTAATTTTGTTAACCCTGCTGAGAGGAAAGATACCTGTTGGAACTCAAATGTATGGAGCGCGACATGGAGAAAACGCGGTGCCAAAAGAAGAATATGATTTGGAGGAAGGAGAAGATCCTTATTCTACACAGGACTTGGATCATACACATCGAGAGGATCTACCAGCAGAAGTAAGATGGGTGTCATTACTAGGGATAAATGGATGGTTTACAAAGAAATGGAGAGACATAACACCCGCGGTACCAATATTGTTAGTCGCTTCATTTGTAACAGCAATGATACAGATCGTTGCAAACCCGGGTCTATTCGTACAACTTGCTAATGGTTTTTTATCTATTCAAAATCCAATCTCCTCTTCTAACTGGCTTTTGACCAAGGATGCATGGTGGTTCTTTGGACATCCAATTGTATACTTCCCGTTGCTAATATTTCTGGGTGGAATGTACTTCTTTGCTCCAAGGTATGGTAAGGAAAGAGTGTCATTTAATAAATGGAATTACCGCCCATGGCCATTCTATTTTATTTTCTCTGTGCTTGTATTTTCGCACCATGTATTTATGGACATACCAAATCCAATTTGGCTTCAAATTGTATCGCAGACTGCATCTCTTGGGATCGTCTGGCCATCTGCTTTAACTATATTTACAGCTCT
>DATDNG010000165.1:0-5532 GCA_036518375.1 Nitrososphaeraceae archaeon
CCACACTAAATGATGTTCTCTAAAGAATATGTATTTACCATATTTGATTAAAAATGCTCTACCTAATCTTATACCAAGATAATAAGTGATTATAGAGCCAACTAAGTTTCCAAATGATCCTGCTAGTACAACGCCTATTGAACTGAGTTTACCAGTTGAGGCAAGAAAGCCAGAAAATGGCATTATGATCTCACTTGGAATAGGTATGAGTGCACTTTCGAGTACCATCAAAAAAAATATCCCACCATACCCGAGGCTTAAAATAATTGAAGTAATAAATTCGATTATGGGTCTTAGTATCTCTATTAGGGCCATATTGATATGTTGAGAAACAAGATAGTGTCATATTTAACTAAATTAATCGTAAAATTATTTTTCACAATATTCTATCATAATCATCATAATAAATTCTGGGCTACGCTCCTCTGCTTTCAATAGACTGTCAGCAACTCAAAAGGAAATAAATTCGCAGTAATACCGGTTGTATGCTCGCAGATTATCTGTGTATAGATGCTAAGAATGCATACGCAGTATTTGATGGTTTAATATATCACACTTAAGATGTCAGATACTTTGACATAACTTTATCTGAAAAACCTAGTAATGAAGATGCATTAAAAGGGTCAGGCAATAAGCTCTTGGAGCCTTAAATGACGCCTTCCTACAAAGATAGCCGCAACTCTAGTAGTATTGTATCGTACACACGTAACACAAGGTTACGCTGAAAAACACATAGGCAAGTTTGTTCAAGTTATCGTATATAACTACCTATACTAACATAATTACGTATAAATCCAATAGCGACGACGAGGTTAAACCATCTAATGGAGGTGACGAACTCATGTTAGCCAGTATAAATAATACCGATGAGCATTCGACCTAATTTAATATTTTAGGGGAAAGGTAAAATGAACGGTATGTCTTTTTGTGAGGTCGTTACTGGACTAGTCTTAGTATTATTATTATCAGAATCTATAGATTGAAATAATAATTCTATTTTGTTGTTAGAAACGCTTGTTTGTTTATCTAAACATGTGGATGTACCATTATCAATATGGCATCCATCAGCAGCACGTGCATTTTGTAAAGGTTCTACTGTGCTGAAAACGCCTGACGCTACTGCAGTCATAACTGCAAAGACTGCTAGCAGTGTGGAAGTTGTGTGGTTCACAGTCTACATTGTTATCACCGCCTATATTTGGTTTTGAGGAAAATATTGCTTATTTTTCTTGTGAAAATTATAACTATCTGATAACCTCGTCCATGATTATACAACATTTTTAGCTAAACAGCAACTTGTCTTCCATCTTGAGCTTCCTTCTATAATCATCATATTGATTTTGAAAATCTATAATAATGTATTCCAATCCTCCATTGGGGCTGACTCTATAGCATATGAATAATGGAGGCTAATTTTGGCACTGAATATTGTGCTCCTTCACTCTCACAAAATACAGCCGGCCTATTGCCCATCACATTATCAGTCCATCATAGCAAACTTTGACATTTATACAATTGTGCTAGAGCATACTATTTTGAGTCGCTAGTATTGAGAATTTATGGGATCAATTTAGAGTTACAAGTATGAAATTATACTGATTCCTATAACTGTAAAGGCCGAAGTATCTCACTGCAATGGGCGGGCATTGATAAATAATATTATGAAGATTCAGTAAATCCTCTGCTTTAGCCTAGCATTTATTAGCCATAGTTTAGTCTTTGATTAAACTCGGAAATAGATTGAGGACAAGATCCAAGGTCTATCCTTCAGCATATTTATAGGAATGGGATAGAGTGTTGTTGTAAGTATAGAATCAAAACTTTTCTTCATCTCATTTCAAAAAATCAAAATAAAAAATAAGGAGAGCCTTCGGATTTTTCTTAGCCAGGGAGATCAAAAGGAATTTTTATTGGTGCATTGAATTTCAGTGGTGTACTAGTAGTACTTGACTTCATAGTACTGGTAGTTGTAGTGCTGCTTGGCTTCATTGACGCTACTGATGGATAGGAGCCAGATTGGTCAGTATTACTTGACTTCATAGGACTTAATGTATGCATGGCGTTTGGAGTACTTGTGGTTGTGGTTGTAGTGCTGCTTGGCTTCATTGGCGCTACTGATGGATAGAAGACAACTTGGTCACCATTAGTTGACTTTGTAGGATCTGATGTATGTACGACATCGGGAGTACTGGTAGTTGTAGTGCTGCTTGGCTTCATTGGTGATGATTGTTGAGCTGCGGATGGTGTATAGCTAGATCCTTGCTTCATTGGTGATAATGTATTCATGATGTTTGGAGTACTAGTGGCTGTGGTTGTAGTGCTGCTTGGCTTCATTGGTGATGATTGTTGAGCTGCGAATGGTGTATAGCTAGATCCTTGCTTCATTGGTGATGGCCCTAGATTTACTAATGCAGAGCATGCATCATGATATATCGGAGAGTTGTCACCATATGTGATACAAAGAATAATTTGTTTGTTTGATATTCCACGTGAAATACCCTTGCTCTTAGCTTCCTTGTAGTCCTTCTTATAATGTGCAAATGCAGAATGATTGCTTCCTACAGCAGCGGCAACTGTACCTGCTGCTAGTAACGTAGCTGTCAGTGCTGCTATTGCAATTAGTACTGTAGTAGTTGTTGTGTGGTTCATTCCTATATCTGGATACACTAAGATCCTTATTTGTGTATTACACAACTATTGATTAGTTGTATCTACATCATGTAATTTTAATAGGTTTTAACTGAATTCTGTTATAAGAACAAACTATTATATCTATATGGCTTAGCTTGACCAGCTTTCCCAGGATAATCATATAGAAGAAACAAATAAGGTGAAGCTTCAATTTAACGTTTATTTTTGATTTTTAAAATGATTGAATCCTAATTGTTAGTTTATTATTGTGTATTTGCATAATAGGACTTTAATAAAAATACTCTGTGCTAGTGGAAATATTTTCTAATGCACTCATGACATTTTGTTAGTTATTTTAGAAAATAATGATATAAAAGAAATAGAAAAAATAGGTTATTTGTTGGGAAGCACAACCCATGTTACTAAATCGAGTATAGGTAAATAATATTTTATAATAAATATAATGTTAATACCTTCGATATAAGTAATGTTATTTGGA
The DNA here is from genome assembly GCA_036518375.1 of Nitrososphaeraceae archaeon. Classification (GTDB taxonomy): domain Archaea; phylum Thermoproteota; class Nitrososphaeria; order Nitrososphaerales; family Nitrososphaeraceae; genus Nitrososphaera_A. The sequence goes on from DATDNG010000165.1 coordinate 3,131, forward strand.
ATAGGGACAGATACATTTATAGCTATACTTTGCTAAAAACACCGCCACACATGAGCTTTATCATCTGCTTGGCTTGACCTCTCTTATGTATTGTAACAATTACCGTAAAGACTACAGGCTACTTTGGATTTATGAATGGCATTCTCTAACAAGTGATCTTGAGGCAATATCATTCCCCACTCCTGTAATAGCATTACAGGATAGCATTGCACAGAAACGTTACTACAAACCCAACTTCTCATATATATGCTAAAAATAATACAATATTTTTATTACCTTCTTCAAGACACATCCAGCCTATATTTTAGCAATGGTAAATGATATTAGCAATTCGGGGGTCTGATTTTGGATTGACACCAATACATACCTTCAAGGTAAGCCAAAGCCAGTAGTATTGGATAGCATTTCTCCCTAGCACATAAACTCGATTTATGGAACTTTTATAGTAGCATCTTATGCTAGATATCTAATACTAGATCGAATGACAGATAAAGAGAAACATTGCAGATATATAAGAAGTATTCACTCTACAGAAAAGAGATATATGCGCTAAGTCACTAGCGCTTCTCTTTCTCAGGCTAGACCGTTTTGCTTGTGCGACACTTAGAGTAAGGCTGAGACAAGACCATTGCAATCTTTACAGGCAGTTGGTGGAATTCTTTATACATATATATCCAAACATGCATCTAGCAAATTTTAAGCATGTTTTTTGGTGTCAAAAAGATATATTGCTGGGTTTATGCTATTACCAGATTTTACTCCTCGTTAAAAATGACAATTAAATAAATATACTAAAGACTAGTTTAAAAAGAAAATGTAATATACACAAAAACAAGACAATATCTTGTTACAGCCAACCAAGTCAAAATGTTGCGCGGCAAAGAATGAGAGGGAGGAGTTGGCTCAGGTAATTTGGGCTCGTATCAAGTAGCCTCAGCCTTGTTAGCCAAGCTCTGGAACAGTGGGACAAGCTTGTGGCTAGCTGGCATGTATCCTAGGCCGCGGACATTTTGATGCTATCGCTGCATTATGACTGTTGTTATAGTATTGAGTTTTAGAGTGCTAGGAATGCGTCATCGCATTGAATATTAATACTAGAAGAATATATCATATACTTATTTCTTTATTTCTACGACTCCCACGAATCCACGAAGATACAATATAATCATCTGGAGTATAGGGGCATGGTTATCGCTTACCTGATGACTTTGCAGCATAAATGGAATTTATGATAATATGTAGATACATTTTGCAGAGATCCTGAATACCCATTTGCTTTTGTAACATATCATTATAAAATAGAGATTAATGTCTGCGGGTTTGTATAGATCGGAGAATTTCGCCAGAGTCAAAAATAACATCTGCTGAGGTCATTGCTTTCATCTGAAATTCCTTTGTTGCTGTTTCCAATCTGTGCTTTAGCCGTTTTTAGTACACATTTTTCTAGATAGTTAATACATCTTACAACGTTTGTAACATAGAGAAGGATTATTTCTAATTTAATTCAATTGTTAGGAGATGGTGTATAAGGAAATGGGATCGCCGGTTGATAAAATAGAAGCAAATGAATACCTCCATGAAGTAATAACCAAAAAATGAAAATAAGGAATTTAGTAGCCTGCTTCAGAAGAGTTCACGGTCAGCCAAAAGGAAATTCGTTAGATGCGGAGTCCCAAGCATTAGCAAGATCTTCGGGATTAGTATTACTTGACTTCATACGATCCGCTGCTGGATAGGAACCAGATAGGTCAGCAGTACTTTCCTTCATTGGTGATGATTGTTGAGCTGCAGATGGTGTATAGCTAGATCCTTGCTTCATTGGTGATGATGTATCTGCGACGTTTGGAGTACTGGTAGTTGTGGTGCTTGGCTTCATTGGTGATGGCCCTAGATTTACTAATGCAGAGCATGCATCATGATATATCGGAGAGTTGTCACCATATGTGATACAAAGAATAATTTGTTTGTTTGATATTCCACGTGAAATACCATTGCTCTTGGCTTCCTTGTAGTTCTTCTTATAATGTGCAAAAGCAGAGTAATTGCTTCCTAAAGCAGCGACTATACCTGCTGCTAGTAACGTAGCTGCAATTGCTGCTATTGCAATTAGTACTGTAGTAGTTGTTGTGTGGTTCATTTTTACACTTTCTATACAGTAAGATCTTTATTTGTGTATTACACAACTATTGATTAGTTCTATCTACGTCATGCATTTTTAGTAGTAATTTTAGTAGATTTTATATTAATTTTACTATAGGAAGAAACTATTATGTTAATATGGTTATCTACTTTGACCATCATAATAAGGAATAGATAGGTAGAAAACAACAGTCATACACTACCTCCCGACGTTCGTTTATCTCTTATTATCCCTCTTTCTACGCTACCCTAGTGTAGACATA
>DATDNG010000166.1:0-3481 GCA_036518375.1 Nitrososphaeraceae archaeon
GCGCCATCTCCAAGTTATTGGTATATTCTTTGTAATTAACAAAAGACCTGTGAGTTGGAGAGAATTTCTTAAATATTTCTCAAGATATCGAAGGATATGTCAGATCACGAATCTATTAGGAAACTATGGATTATTGTGCCTCTCTTTATTGCCTTTGCATTTCTATTTATTGTTCCAAGTACCGCAATATTCACTAACAATAATAATTTTTTGGCACTACCATTCTTGTCTATGGTCAACCAGATCAAATGAACTCCAATGTTACAAATTCACTAAACATACAAAATATACCAGTAAAAAAAAGTTCACGTAGGAGATATTGATATTGCATACAAGACGTTTGGTAAAGGTGACCCATTTTTGCTTATTAGTGATGCTGGTGGTACCATGGATAGTTAGGATCCATCCACTTTAAGAGACCTATCCTTAAATTATACAGTAATTATATTTGATAACCGTGGAGTTGGAAATACAACGACTGGTACCAAACCATTCTCGGTTCAGCAATTTGCAAATGATACCTCTGGTTTACTTGACGCTCTGAAAATACAAAAAGCAGATGTTCTTGGATATTCTCTTGGTTCATTTGTAGCTCAACAGCTTACTGTTACTCATCCAGTACAAGGAATTTTGGCAGAAATCGCTTCGTTCAGTACAAAGTATGAACCAGAGATAATATTTGTAGATAAGAAGCCAAGAAATAATATGAAGGCACTATTTGGGACTGGAAGTTTATCTAAAGTTTATGATTTTTGATCATGATTCAAGGAATATATACAGCAGGTGATACTTCTGTAATTGCTCCCGCTCAATTAATTATTGCTGCTGGAGTGCGAGCTGCAGCTGGTGTAAGCACGGATTTAACTCAAAAAGAATTTTTAGAATAAATTTGTCTACAGATTAAACTGTTTTTTGCGTAGGCTTTGAAATTCCCTATCAGAGATATTTTTCTGGATTCATTGAGACAACATGGTATGGCACGTTGTTCTCCTTTTATACTATAACCTCTCCGGTATACTGTGAAAGCCGGGATACTGTTGCCGCAAACCGGAGAGTCTGCAACAATAGAAAATGTTCTGTATATTGCAAAGGAAGCTGAAAAAGAAGGCCTTGATTCTCTTTGGGTATTTGAACGCCTCTTGTGGCCTATAAAGCCCAAGACACCATATGTTGCAACACCTGATGGTTCTCTTCCTGTTCAATACCAAAATGTACTTGACCCACTGGAGACACTTACATACTTGGCAGGTCATACTAAGCAAATTTCTTTGGGTACTTGTCTAATTGATATGCTGTTCCACAATCCAGTAGTATTGGCAAGGAGATTTGCAACACTAGATGTCTTGTCGCAAGGACGGGTTATTGCAGGTCTAGGAATTGGGTGGTCAAAAGACGAGTATGAAGTTTCTGGTGTGCCTTTCGAACATAGAGGACAGAGGGCAAACGAATTCTTACAAACTCTAAAGCGAATTTGGACTGATGAAGTGGTTGAATTTAAAGGTCAATTCTACTTTATACCAGCTTCAAAAATTGGACCTAAACCTATACAGAAACCTCATCCTCCAATACTGCTTGGCGGATTTAGTCCAAAGACATTCTTACGAATAGTAAACTATGCAGATGGTTGGTTACCCGTTGTTGGATTTGGGTCATTAGAACAGTTAAAACAGACTATAAACATCTTAAGAGAAGATGTTAGAAAAGCAAACAAAGACCCTTCAAAGATTCGTGTATTTGCGCTAACATATCCAAATGTGCAAGATTCTTCATCTTCCTCGTCTTCCCCTTCTGCAACATCCGAGCAACAGAGATTGCCTATGACAGGTACAATTGATCAAATTGGAACTGATATTAATGAAATCAAAGCGATGGGTGTAGAGCATATAATATTCGGCCATGCCTTTTCCTCCATAAGCAAGGATATGAAGAAGATGTTTGAAATAACGGTGCAGCTTGCTAGATTTGCTAAATAAAAAACATGAAGGTAACATTATATATTTGCTTCCTGTTCCAGGCTCTGATACCAACTGGTACATTCTTTGAATGGTTCTTTCATCTACTCTTATTAGAATAATGAATCATATTAGTATTCCAGTATAGCCACCGAATGCCAAAAACTTAAGCATTTCTTCACCATCATTTATAGTACAATGTGTGGTGTTCTCCGGAATGTAAATAATATCACCATCTCGTAGTCTGGCCTCTTCATTTCCTATCTTAATCTTTCCAGTACCATTTATTATATAAAATACTTCTTCATGGTTATTATGGTCAAAGATGATAACATAATCTTCATCCATAAGGTCAATGTATTCGCAAAGCAAAGACACAGTGACTTTAATGTGAAGTGGTGATAATGTCATGTTTATTTGCTATTATCTATCATCATATTACAATGGAGTATAGAAGCAGAAACAAGATAATTATTTCAATTCTGCATGCAGCCGCTGATGCTATTGCCAAAAATAATACTAATGAACGTTGGGTAAAACAAACAGATATCATGCATAAAACTGATCTATCTCATGTATACTTCGAAGCATATTTGTCGCTCTTGCAACAGAAGGATTTAATAGAATATAATAGTCAAGATCAAATTTTTAGAATAACGGACAAGGGTATGCGTTTTCTGCAAATAAATAACCAGATTAGCAAATTGTTTTCCCAAACTAACTGAGTTCTTTAAAAGATTATTGACAACCAAAGAACACTTAATGTAAGAATATAAATAAACTAACATATTTCGTTCTAGTCACTTCAAATTGTAATTATCCTTTCCAGTATGAGATTATTTCCAAAGCCGGTAGGAATTTTTGCTATATCCAAAAAAAAACAAAAAAGGAAGCCCTAGGAACTTTCTAACATTATTGCTAATACTTTGTTTGACTTGATTTCCCAGAGCTCGAACTGTTACTTTTCTGTGTAGAAGATGTTGTATTATTACCACCAGAAGTCATATTCGGAAGTTGTTTTATAGTGGCTGGTGTATTAGCCTTAACAGCATGCTCCTTTCCAAAGGTCTTAAAAGCATTTGGATTACCAATATTTTTATTCTTTAAAATAATTTTTGTGTTATTTCCTGGACTGAGATTTGCAATTTTTGGAATGGTGTTAACGTTTCCAATGCCAGAATTGGCAGCTTTCCCAGTTTGATTTTTTGTTTGTGCTCTTGCTAGTGAGTTGTAATATGGCAGCGATAATGCTATTGTCGAAAGTAAAAGTGCTATTCCCAGTACTGAAATAATAGCTGTATTTACAGCCGAGACCTTGTGTTCCTTTAGAAATCTTAAACTCATTAAACTAGACTTTTAATGATTGAACTTAACGGTTTCAGAAAAAAAATAGTGAAACTAATGATTGCACAAATAGATCGTAAGATTAAACTATATTTTTCTGTACCTATTGTCATTATACATTCTTGCCTCCAATGTATTGAATAGTGATAGCAATAGATCGTAATAGATAGAGATTATCTTATGTG
>DATDNG010000167.1:0-4026 GCA_036518375.1 Nitrososphaeraceae archaeon
TTACGGAGATTTAAATGACACTCAAAGAGACAAACTCTTACGATACATCAATGGAAATCCTGGGATACGCTACAGAGAGCTATTGCGGTTAAGTAATTTTACTAACGGTGTTTTAGCATATCATTTGGCATTACTTGAAAAATCAGAACGGATACAAGTTGACAGAAACGAAAACAAAAAGATGACTCGATATTATTCTAACAATATTCCAATAGCAGAAACAAATATTATAGGATATATAAGACAGGACGCCACAAGGCAGATAATATCATTCATACTAGAAAATGATCTATGTACTTTTGATGAAGTAATAGAGCATACAAAGAAAGCACCATCTACTATATCCTGGCATCTCAAAAGACTAAAAGAAGCAGGAATAATATCGATTCAATATGGACACTACCATCTCTACCATGTAACGGATAGAGAAGTGGTCGCTGAAGTATTACACAAATACAAACAGAGATTTATAGACAAAGTAGTAGATAGGTACACCAAAATCATGGAAGAACTTTAGATTTGACCAATAGGAAGAGAAATTCTGTTAAAGCAAACAAAAAGGAACTTCTTTTCTATCCAAGGTCAAATGATGCTACCCTGCACAGTGATTTTGTATGGCAGTTTTACATATCTCCTAAGAATCTTTGTTTTCAGCTGTAAAGTAATAAGGGAGTATGAGCTAATCTTTCATCTCCTACTTCCATGTATAGTAAAGAAGGTTCTGGATTAAGACATACCTCGAAAATAACAGATTCACACTTTGGATCTTAAACGATAAATATATCTATTACAATTGTGCTGATTGGTTAGATTTGTTAACAAAATCGATATACAAACTTATTGGTCCTATAATGCTATCATTCGGACTTATTACCATATTGGCGTCAATACACTGGCAAAGTCCAGTAGTAGCACAGACCGCTGCGTCTGTCTCAATAGTCAAAGGTGCCTCATCTCCTAGCATTGCAAAGCCCTATGAGCCGTCACCACTCAGAGTAAAATCGGGCACGTCAGTTACATGGACAAACAATGATTCTACTTTGCATACAGTAACTTCTGGTCTTCCAGAGCAGGGGGCGCTAGGTACTTTATTTGATTCCAACATTATCGCTCCAGGAAAGACATTTGCATACGCCTTTAATAAGGCAGGTACTTTTGATTATAGCTGTACTTTGCATCCCACTATGCGTGGCCAAGTGGTAGTTAAATAGACAAAAGTGAGCGCTACTCAGTTCTTCTAACTATGGAAAGACGCCCATTGTACTATAGCCCATGTTGATACTAGTCATGGTCTATAAACTTGTCCATTATGGAGGTTACGTTTGTATAATTGCTTTCTTCTTGTCGGATGGAATATCACAATGAGTGATGGAAATGGCGCAGTATTTGGAATGTGTTGAATGCTGGTTTCAAATTTCAATCGCCCACGTATAAAACGTAATTCCACATTAGGCTTGTTATAGATGTAATCATGAAACCATCGAGTGTCTACTCTAGCTGGCAGCAGCATAACAATGGTTATGTCATGTTTCCCACTCTGGCCGTATGCCTTCTTTACCCAGTCTATGATGTTCTTACCATAGGGCGGATTAACATATACCGCTTGTCTCCTAAGTCCGTCATTGTCGACTAGACAATAATTCCATTCTTTTGATAGCCCATCATCTTCCTTTGTAAAGCATATCGGCACGTTCAATGGATTGTCTTTTGTAGTACATGGGTCAAGAACGAAGTGAAACTCAGCGTCTAACTGCTGGTATAGTTTCTTGGGCGTGACATATTCTATATATTTACCTGAAAACAGAGCTGCGTTTCTCGACATCATATCTGTGATCCTGGTGGATTGACTTTGATTATTCTTCTTCTTGCTACTCAACTGTTATCGACACTGTGTGATGATCTATTGCGATCTTTTGATCTATAAATATAGTGTGGATATTTGAGCAATTTAAAACAACCTGTGTCTTCTTACTTATGAAGGATTGATAGATGTAAGGAAAGCATTTTTGTTGGATTGGCATAATTGACCCGATGAAGGGTTAGGTTTAATACATGGTATATTTTCTTCAATCCGGTCATACGAATCTGAAGATGATAGCAATAAAGAGGAAGGTTTGCCGCGCTTGGATGAAAGGAGCAAGAATTTAAAAAAGGGTGACATTGAACAGAGAGACTCTCCCGCCGAACTATTGCGTAGAACACGTATATCTTTTCTTGTAACTTGTGGCTTGTTAATAGTATTTGCAACGAGTTACGCGTACCTAGAATATTATTACATCAATGATCCAATCTTGGGAAAAACTGCTAATCTCACGGTAAAGGGTGGAACTCATCGCGTAGCGGCACCGATAATTGGTGGCCTTTACTCTTACCACCTATATCCAATGATGGTAATCTTTATTCTTGTGGGTTTTGGTCCTTTCTTTGACAGTATCAGTTTTAACATACTTGGGAGACATGAAAGAAGAAAAGCTGCATTTCTAGGAGTAGCAAATATTATATCTGCCATGCTAATTGAAGATTTTACATGGTTTTTCTATAGATGGTGGCTACCACTTGATAACGATCCCAAGAAAGGCCTGCTGATGCAGGCTTCAGATTGGACAACAAGGAACTTGGGTTATATATCTATACCACATACAGGTTTATTTGGTAACTTTGTTATTCCTTATTGGTACGTCATTGCAATTATAGGAGCTGGCATTTTTTACTACTATGCATTTAAAAAACTCATGAGTATGATGTTTGTCCTACTATGTCAATGGCTTAAATGAAGGTAAGTTAGTTCTAAATAAATATTAATAATGCTGACAATCCAATTACACAAGAAGAAAATTTTGTTGTTCAAAATACTTAAAAATATCTATTTCATAATATCGCCTTATCGTCAGTTCCATTAGGATTTACCAATATATCTCCAGTGTCCTCTTCAACTTCTACTGGATATGACTTTAAATCTGTAGCCCAAACTGTTGCATCAGAAACCTTCCCATTTCTTACGTCAAACACAGCATAATGCCAAGGGCATGTAAGACTATATTCTTCCAGGTTACCTTCTTCCAATGGTGCACCTTCATGTGTACAAATAGCATCCATCGCGTAAATCTTTGAATTAACCTCGGACAAAACTATTGGCTTACCATCAGATTCAATTCTAAGCAGCTTACCTTTCTGAAAATCCCTCTTGTTTGCTACCTTCTTAAATCCTGGTTTTGATGACATGGATGAGAAACTATATGATGTGAATTCTATTTACATGTTTTCTGACGAAAAATAGTTGTTAATTTAGGCCTCAAATAATGGTCACCGGCAATATAAAAAAACCACTATGAAAGCTATAGACTGCAAAACCAGCGGCAGTTATGTATGGAATTTCCACTAATATTATTCAAAGGCAACTGCTCGGCTATATATTAAACCAAGACGCTCTAGGATTAGGTATTAAATTTCTAATACTAGAAGTACCATAGTAATGTTATGGTACAAAAGCAAATTGCTTTTGAAAAGACCCAAAGACGACGTAAGGCCTTAACTCTAAGCGATGTCTCACCCATGTGGAACGAACGCCTAAAAGGACAACTACCATTTCCATTATCCTATACATGGTGGCGATGGTATTTTGAACTAAAGTATGCGTCAAAATGTGTCGTAGGAGAAGCACATAATTTTTCATCATCTTATATATTCAAATGTACAGAGTGTGATGACATAGGCTGGAGGTTTATGTTGTACTTTACACTCCATTCATACTCTAAATTAGATCATAACAAACAGAGATTTCTCAGACATTGGAATGAAAAACATGCAGAAAGCACTCAAGAAAAATGGTAACGCTTATTTCAAAAGACCTTGCAAAAATTGGATTTATGTCCACTGGAGCAAAATTTTCGATTTCTAAGACTCCAGCAGTGGAATCTCGCTACGGTCCAAGAGTCGCTCTCGTTCACGCTACCTCTCTAGCGTAAAAGTTGAACGCTATTTTAGAACAAGCACGGTGACATTGAACGCACACCGCCCAATTATTAC
>DATDNG010000168.1:0-2105 GCA_036518375.1 Nitrososphaeraceae archaeon
ATATATGGTACAATAGGTACTACAGCCAATGTGACTCCCATTTCTATGGCGAGTACCGTTGCAAGAATTTGAGACCGTTGACTAGAGGATTTCTTCAGTAATGGGTATTCTAAACCCAACTGCAATAGCGTAGAAATCAATGCAACAAGGCTGTAAATTGCAGTTACCTGGCCTACTTCCGATGAACTAATTTTAGAGACTATTGTAAGCCAATAAAACCAGCCACCAAGTGCAACCAGCAATTGATCAAGAAAAAGTAATGTGCCTTGACTGCCAAACTTGTTTTCTGAATCTATTTTTTTATGTGAGTCTATTACATCGTGTGAATCAGTAGACATCTAAATTCAATTTTTTTTTACGAGCGCTTATTTCTGATTCTGATATTAACATTATTTGTTTGTGATACCATCGCTTTATTTTATACCTATAGGTGATGGTTGTCACATCTACAAGCATTTTTGCAATGTCTTGAACTTTGAAATTGTGATCAAGGTTTATCTCAATAGGCATCTCCTTGATCTGCAGATTTAGGGCACTAGCAATAGTCAGCAATTCGACGTCAAATGCATAGCGCTTCACAAGCATAATTCTAAAAATTGTTCTCAAAGCAGCTCCTTTTCCGGCTTTCAGTCCTGACTGAGTATCCTTTACCTTTAGCCCAATGGCTATTCGTACAAAGAGATTAAACATCCTACTAAGGAACTTTCGAGAGAAAGGCGCGTTTACCTTGGATTGTGGATGCCTTTTAGATGCTATGACTATATCGCAATTTTCAAGTTCTGTGATATAATCTCTTATCTTATCATGTGAAATATCCAAATCGCCATCTGCAAATATTACTATATTGCCAGATGACTGTATAACTCCGGTCTTGACAGCATAGCCTTTGCCTCTATTTGGAGTATAGGAAATCACCTTCATATGCGAGTCTAACTCTTCTTCTTTTTGAAGAACTCCAAACGTATTATCAAAGCTACCATCATTTACTACTACTATTTCATAACTTCTCAAAGTTGAATTGAGAATCCCCTTTATTCTTGATAATAAAAGAGATATTGTTTTTTCCTGATTGTGGACTGGAATCACTACAGAGATATGAGTTTTTGTTCGATCTGCCTCGTGATTAACAGTATCTATTGATTCTAAATAAAAATCGTTATCTTCAAATATTTTCATCTATAAATCTTACCCATTACAAGAACACAAGATATCCTATAACGGATCTGTTCTCATTATTTATATTGGATTTTAAAATTGCATTGTCGGCGTCACTTAAAAAAGTAATTTTTGACCTTGTGTCCAGCCTATGTAAGACTAAGGTCAAATTGAGCGGGATCGAAAAAAATGTTTGCATCAATACACTTCCTTATGTGTCGAACTGAAGCAAGTATGCTCAAAGGGTATTGTATGTTTACTCTCGACGATCAATAATCTACAGAGCACAGAAAACGAACGATTACATTGTATAAATATAGTTCGACTCATAATTCTCCCCTCCACCAATATTCTACCCCATTTGCGATCTTTTAAATAACACACCATATGCCGTCGTTGTAGTAGTGAGTGTTTTAACGTCTGATGAAACTTTAAAAAGCTTTTTATTCCTTTAGAGATTGAAAAAATCTGATTCTAAACCTTAGAGGCTCAGTTCGTGGGGTAAATCATCTATCCATTTTATTGGTCTCAATACCTCTCATAATATCAGCATTTACTCATCTTTTCAATCCTGTTGGATTCCCTTGCGTGCAACCTGATGAGGGCATATACATGAGAAGATCTATGCATGTATTGCAAGGTCTAGGTCCCCAAGATCCAGCGAGCCGATTTGATCATAGTCAAGCCTCAACTAGCAGCTATGATCACCCTTATTTTGGACAGATGTTTTTGGCAGGCATATTTAAGCTAATTGGCTATCCAAATTCACTTGTTAACACTTCTGCAAAAACAGATGATACACTACATTTAATTGAAATGCTTTACCTTGTTCCAAGGGTACTGATGGGTCTACTTGCTGTAGTTGACACCTTCCTTGTTTACAAAATAGCAGAGCGTCGCTATAACAGAAATGTTGCAGTTATTGCGTCTGTTCTTTTTGCAGTGATGCC
>DATDNG010000169.1:0-3106 GCA_036518375.1 Nitrososphaeraceae archaeon
GGATCTACTTTTGCACTCATATCTCCAGCTTCTACTCCTGTTATGCTGTGTATTGTCTTTTTGGCTTCATTTAATGCAGCTTCTGCTGCATCCTGCCAACTCTTATCAGAACTGCCAACTATCTCAATTATTTTTGCAACATGTGTCATTAATACTCAAGAGCAGATCTTCTATTGTAAAGTATCAATCTGTCTACAATCATAGTAGATTCATGAGTCTCCCTCTGATGCTAGTACTCTAATCCTTTTTAATGACCTAATTTTTCCTAGGATAGAAGTTCCCTTCCAATGGTTTGTAGAAATATATGTAGACAAATACAGGCAGTTAGGCACTAGCAGTTGATTTCCAATAAATTATTTATACTCAATCTTTTAGATGCAATCTACAAATTAGGAAGATACAAGATAATGATAACTTCAAATGATAAATCTATAGTGGTAGTTGACGATGAACGTGATATTGTTAATCAAATAAAGCGATTCCTAGAAGCTATGGACGGACTTAAAGTCCATACGTTTACTGATCCATTTGCTGCACTAGAACATTTTAATTCAGGTTGCAAAGATCACCAGTTAGTTATATCGGATATCAGAATGCCAAGGATGAATGGGTATGAATTTGTAAAACAAGTAAAGAAAATCGATCCACAGGTAAAGATAATACTCATGAGCTCTTTTGAGATAGATGATAATAATCTCTTAGATGTATTGCCGGATGTCAAGATTGATACTTTTCTACAAAAGCCATTTTCTTTGGATATCCTAACTAACTTAGTCTCGATTCACCAAGGTATTAAGAACTGATAAGTATACTCCAGAGGAGACCAAAGGCCTGCATGCGCTGCCTTTCCATTTATTCTATTTGTTCTAAAGATGGAAGCAAAAATGCATCGTTCTTATCTGCCGCTTTACATATATGTCATAAGAGTAATTTGTTGCCCTTTATCGTTTTTATTATTAGCGTAATTTTGACTTTTCTTACCTGCTTTAATACGTCTGTCTCCAATAAAATCTGGAAAGTCAAAGATCATTCCTCTTTGTAATACTTTGTTTTCTAAATTCTGAAGTATCTTGTTTGAATAAGAATCATCTGCTGCAATGTTATGGCTTGGCTTCAATGGTTCTGTAAACCGATAAACTCTTTTTTTGTAAACTTCGATACTGTCATTTATACCAAGCAGCTTTAGAATTATCTGCATTCTTTCCCATATGTCTGCTCTTAGTCTTAAGAGTGCACCAAAAACATAGCCGACACCAGATCTATCGCAATTATCAAGTATTGCATCTATTTCTTCTTCTGAATCCGTAATAAAAGGTAAAATAGGGTCAATATTTACTCCGCAGGTTACACCAGCATCTGTGAATTTCCTTATTACTGAAAACATCTGATATGTTGGCGCAGTTCCAGGTTCTATTATGCGTCTAATTCTTTCATTGCATGTTGTTATTGACCAAACTAAAAAGCAATTCTGCTTGTACCTTTGGTGCAGCAGTAGATCTCTTGATATTATAGTTGATTTCGTAAATATATAGTATGGAGCGTTATATTCTTGTAGTACCTCGATGCATCTTCTAGTTAGACCGTATCTTAACTCTGCTGGCTGATAAGGATCTGTGGCAGAAGATATCATTACAGGCTCTATAGTTTCAGATCTCCATGACCTTAGCTCATTTCTCAAAACCTCAGCAGCATTACTTTTAGCATAAATTTTATCATAGAATTGCGGAGACCATTCATAAGTTGCATAACAATAGCCACATCTGTGATGGCATCCTTTATATGGATTGATTGTTAGGCCTTCATGCCCTTTAACTATAAATGGATGAATTATAGACTTGGAATTCTTAGTTATAAGCTCCGGTCCCTTCTTATTATACCATCTATCTGTACTCATGGATAAATGATCTGTGTAGTTCGTGTTAATTAACTCTGAAACCCATTGATAAGAGGGGGAGGAGGATCTATATGTTATATGCTGGTAAGAGCTAATTCTTTGATTAGTTCAAGACCTCTGGTACGTACAGAAGCCAAAGTAAGCAGCCTGATAATCCCTCCCTTACGTTGACACGAATATTGAACCAGATATGGCGCTCAGTCAGAGATATCTAGAATATTGCAAATAAGCCAATCTATTATTAACAGGGTTTTGAGTTATCTAAGGTGTCAAGCCAAAGCCACATCAGAAATATAATCAGATGCTTAGATGCCATATTATTTATTCCGTTATAAAAAAGGTAATAACACAGTAAGATGGAATATAACGATATAAACAAGACGAAAGTAGCAATAGTTACTGGTAGTTCGTCTGGTATAGGGTTTGAGACCTCTTTATTATTGGCGAGGAATGGATTTTTTACTTATGCTACAATGCGCAATCCTGATAAATCTAACAAAATTATTGAGTTAAAGCAAAAAGAAAGATTACCTTTAGAAGTTCTAAAGCTTGATGTAACTGATGATAAATTAGTTAAAGAAGCAAATGAGAGGGTAGCAAATGAACAAGGAAGAATAGATGTATTGGTCAATAATGCTGGCTATGGAGTAGTAGGACCCTTAGAAGAGCTTTCTATTCAAGAGTTCAAAGAACAATTTGACACTAATGTGTTATTAGAGTTACCAAATCAGTGTTACCAATTATGAGAAAGCAACGACAGGGAAGTATAGTAAATATAAGTTCTATAGCTGGTAGGATAGGTTTTCCTCTTAGTCCTGCTTATGTGAGCTCAAAGTTTGCACTAGAGGGATTATCCGAATCTATGGCTTATGAATTAGAGCAATTTGGAATAAATGTTATACTTGTAGAGCCGGGCGTGATTAAGACTAATTTTGATAATAACTTAAAGATAGGAAAAAATGTTTCTACTGCTTCTACCGCTAATGATCATAATTCTCCTTATGCAGATATAACAGAAAAGAGACTTGCTGGATTCAAACCTCGATTTAAAAATGGTTTACCTGCAATAGATGTGGCCAAAGTCATTTTAAATGCCATTACATCAAGAAATGTACCATCGGAAAGGAGGTGTTTGGTAGGTAATGATGCTTTAAAACTGATGGAAATAAGAAAGAACAAATCTGATAAGGAATTTAGAAGATTAGTGATGCA
>DATDNG010000170.1:0-2797 GCA_036518375.1 Nitrososphaeraceae archaeon
ATGAGTGCTTGATGGATCGCTCATTGGATGCGAGTAACATAAATGGTATGGCAAATACAATTTATCGATTAAACTATTCTGATGAATCGGGTTATAAAAAGTATAGAATCAGAGCCGATAAGTGGTTTATGGAAAATCATATTTGCAGTGGCCGCAGTAAGGCGATACAAAAATCCAGGCAACATATATAAAAAATTTTAAGTCGATTGACTATGCAGCTCACAGATAAATATTAGGAAAAATACAACATACAAGGATGAATAAAACAGAGCATCAGGAACTAACTTAAGAAGACGCTAGTAGGTTCATTAGAGCGAGAGAATCGACAACAAAGACAACAAAGGCGAGGTGAAGATGCAAACAGATTATCCAAACTCCCATACATCAAAAAGATGGAATTACTCCAAAAATTAATGAAACCCATTCAAGAACCTAAATTTGGACTAACATTAAATGATCTCGCTGGTACCTTTTATTCAGAATTGTTTAATCCTGATGAAACCCAATGGGACAATGGTTCCCGTAATGCCCTCTTAGTCAGAATTTGAAAAACACCATTCATATTGGGAATATAAGCAGTGTTTCTCGGTCATTAATGAACTACGGAACCAGACGATAGAAAAATGGCATGTAAAGGAATATGCATAGATTATAAGGCTTCCGGTCGTTATGTGACAGGACATAAACGCTGTCAAACATGTGATTTATTTATAGAATGGGATGGAGTATTCTGTCCTTGCTGTGGATATAGATTAAGAACAAGGCCAAGGAACATGAAGTTTAAGGCAAAATTAAGAAAACAAAGATACAAGATGCTAAAAATAAAAAGAATATTATGTTATCCATAAATACTAATAGTATAATTTAACATCTCTAGTACATGACTACAACAGTAAAAGTCACTTATACTGCACATGGCTTTCCTGATACAATTATGAGCTTTGATTTTACTGGTATAGATATAGAAAGTATAAAGAAAGAACTACCATTAAAAAAGAAAGAATTAGATTCAAAGTTTAACGTTGATCCACGTAAAAGTACCATTAGAATGGATGATGATGATAATTCAATTAAAGAAGCTTAACTTTTGACCTTCAATTATAGGCTCGGTTATCACGATTTCTTTCCAAAAAAGTTATTTAATGATATTATTTGTACTAATATTTATTCCAAGACTTACATTACTTCAGTCACGATGTAGTCAGTTGCACTGTCCAAGATATGAGAAGGCAGGTCGTATAGTAAGGTTAAGTATTTGGGTTCGTTAAATCTGAGAGATGGGTTCAAATCCATCCTCCTCTACTCCCATACTATATTCTTCGTATGTGATGCTTTATAGTTTTGAACTCTCTTTCAGATAAAAATCTACTAAAGCAGCATGGGATTCTCATCACAAGCACTGCAGTTCATTCTCTATAGCCATGTGGTTTTTCTTGAATTATATCCAATCTGACCTAAACCTCCCAACTCTTACTCTGTACCTTTAGTACACATTTTTCCATCAATATCTACTTCAACTCGTGATTCTGCTCTTCAATTTGATAATTCTTCTACTTTGCTTTTCAGGTCTCTAGATCTATTCCTTATAGTTACTTCTGTTACTCCTGCTGCCTCTGCCATCTCAACTTGTGACTTATTTTCACCAGTCTTAAGACATGATAGATAAAGAATAGTAGCTGCTAATGCCATTGGATTTTTGCCAGCAGATAATACATCATCATCTTTTCTTTTAATTTCATCCATTATCCTTATCGCTAGTCGCTTGGTTTTCTCACTTAAGCCAGCTTTATTTGCAACTTTGGCAATACACTTCGTTTGATCGGCTAATGGAACTTTAATGTCAAGTTCGATAAGCAACAATCTATATGCTTTTACTAACTGTTTGCGCTCGATATTAATAGCTGCGGCAATATCTTTTAATGTTCTTGTAGTGCTCATTTCTCTACAAGCGATATGTACAGAAGCAGCAACAAGTGCAGAAATTAGCCTTCCACGCGTTAATTTCCTCTCATGAGCTTTTCTATATATGTATGCAGCTTTCTCTACCACTACATATGGCAATACAAGTTTATCCTTGAGTATGCGAAGTTTATTGAAAGCATGAATGAGACCTATGTCAGAAGAATTATGAATATGCACTCTTGTATCCAATATCCTTAACCGTTGCATCGTAGCATGCATCTCATTACCTATTTTTTTCCCACCTACATCCGTATTCGTTTTTCCGATGACAGTGGTAAGTCCCATGTCGTGGATTGCTAGTGACATCGGAATTCCAGTATGACTCCTATCGTCATATTCTGAATTGGAGAATGCGTGCCATTCTGGTTGGTTAATATTCTGAATCTTGTCTAAAACTACTATACCACATTTGCTGCAAATGGTTTCTCCTGAATTGATATCTGTTATTATCAGTAGATTATCGTTGCACATAGGGCAGGTACTAGTAGAGGGCGTTGGTTGTGGTAGTGGTAGTGGTGATGGCTCCATCATTAAAAACTACTTTTCAATTGTTTCAGCTAAATCTTCTACATATAATCTATACCAAAATTAATGGCGATGGTTATTCTTTACTAGATCTAAAAAATAGTGTTATTACGTTCTACCACTTCTTGTATGTGAGGTAGAACAATAACCACAGTAACCATTAGTAGACGGTCTTTGATGACACATACATTCACATTTAGCGCCAATTCCTGATGAAAACCTTTTTCTCATATACTATATCGTCATGTCATCATTATGTGTATTTAAATCACCATTAATTTCTAATGACAATCGTTCCTATTCAAGTGAA
>DATDNG010000171.1:0-2624 GCA_036518375.1 Nitrososphaeraceae archaeon
GCTTGGGATAACGACTCCATCTAGGCTGCAAACCATCCATCAATGCGTAACTGTGACAGGAAACGTCTCCAGCCAGATAGGTGGCGGCACGTCACATGATAAAGATGGGGATGGCGATCTTCATTTTACTCTACAGTTAGATCCACAATTTAAAGGCTATTCAAACCAATATGACCCTAAGGGATGTCTACATAAAGGTCAAACATGTTATACCGTAATAGTAGAAATCATATGTCATGTAACTCCCGCTGGTAAGTATAAATTTACGTGGGGAGATTACTGTAAAGACGTTGATTCTAGTAGAGTTCCATTAGCAGGTACCATGCCTCCTCAAGGTGAACGTCTGTCTGTTAGCGGAAGATTGGTCACTGACAAGTCTACGCCAGGACAACCCTCTCACGATCCTTGGAATGAAATTCATCCAGCTATAGATGTTCATAAGATTCCGTAAGAACATGTAATGGGAAGGTATGGGTTATATTTTTAATTCATTCCTTCCGGTTAAGTCTATCTCCAAATTTGATCTGGGGACTGTGCTACTGTAATAATATCAAGACTTGTTGATGACGAACAAGCATGGATCAAGGTCATAGACTACGAGATCAATTACATTACCTCATTAGTCACAGCAAATAACAAAAAGAATATGTACGCTATATTGTTGGGATAATCTTTGAATATGTCATGACCGCACTTACGACAACGGTATTCAAAACCCGCCTTATCTTTTGAGTCAGTAGCTACAACATCGTTGTCTTTACAAAGTGGACAATCCATTATTATCCTTCTATATCTATTTGCAGGTACTTAAGGTCAATCAAGGTCTCAAATGTTTACTGGCTCTTTTTTTGCTAAGAATAGGTAAATGAAATTGATTATGCTGAAGCGCATAAATTTCTAAATCGGAACTTACGATTCTTTGTTTCTCTGTAGATGCAGTAACAATTCAATTCACACACCTATTTTTAGTACTTTGCATTGCACGTAAGTCAATAGTCAAATTGCCCAGGCTAAGTTCTATGAAAGGATACCATATATTATAGAAGGCGAATAGGATTCAGGGAACAATGTCTGAAGGATCTTTCTATTTTGAGTCCCGAACATCTTGTATGCAGAGATGCATATCAATTAATTCGTTTTCATTTGCCCCATTTCCACATTGTAAATGTGTTAGTTCCATTGCTATTCATGTCAACTTTGTACACGGCCACAGTATCGCTTAGAAAAGATAGGTTGCCAGTTGCATTAGAATTAAAAAGTGCAATGCCATAGTTTCCTATAGCCTGAAATGTATAAGTTGCTTTTCCAGATGACGGTGCAGTAATAAAATCAGTTTTACCTTTAATATATACAATACCTTGTAGTTTTCCACTCGCTTTTTTCCCTCTTCATAATCACCTCCATGTAACAGTTCCAGTTTTGGTCTTTTGCATCTAATTTCTAAATCTTTTGTTATTCGCTGCAGGTGATTCCTAGCTCATTTGTCAAACACTCTGCTAGGGGCCTCAGACTCCAGGTATTTCCGATAACCAAATAGACGGGGATCGTTAATATCTGATAGAATAATATCTCTGTCTTTATCTGTTATGCCAGATTTTAATCCACCAGTTTTCTTAATCTTTACTTCATCAATCCCACCTTGGATATAGGCTGCAACCCATCTCTGTACAGACCTGCTACTGACTCCGTGTTCCTTTGCTATATCTTCAAAAGTTCTACCTTCAGCTTTTTGGAGTATAGCCAGTAACCTGCGGTATTCCTTTTTGTTATTCGTGTTCATCATAAATGACTTTAATTTGTTCATCTGTACTATGGTAAGTTTGAGTTTGGAAGATGGTTCACAGAATGAGAGTATCTCCTATGCTAAGCTTTAACTATTCCCAAATCTAGGTTATGTAATGAACAAATAACGATATAATATAGACACTTCACTTAGGTGGCAGCACATTAACAGTGCATGGCAGCCTTATCATTCTACTGGGTTTTTTACTCTCTTTAAGTGAGTATTATTTATACAAGACCACCATTATGATGATGATATATTATGACTGATGAATTAAAGGAGATAAGGAATGTGTTTCAAGGATTACAAACCCTATTTGACACACATCTTCGTAAAGTAGATTCTTCACTGATTCATGATCTGCTAATACGCGAAAAACAAAAATCTGAACGTGCACCATTTTATATGGTTGAAATATTTACGAAGGAAGGAACAGACTCTGAAGTAATGAAAAATCACATATTTGAAAAGACAGGAATGTTACCTGCTATATACGACCATGGAACTCATTACGTAACTAACCAGAGACTGACTTTGGAAACACTTGAGGAAATATGTTCTTCTGAAGAAGTATTAGAAGTAACTGGGGATTATACTGGCACACCAACAGGAACAGGAGCATCACATGAACCAAGAGAGCATAAACATTAGAAATATTATCTATATATATGGATGGCAATTCTAAAAAATTAAAGAAAAATATATTGGAAAGCAATTGCCACTAGTTAGTTAGTTAGTATCAATCTGTAACTATTGTCAGTTAGTTCAAATCTTCATCATTCTTCTAACGTAGAATTGCCAGATCAATAGAAGGACATATTGGAAAGGCATATGTGATTAA
>DATDNG010000172.1:0-2006 GCA_036518375.1 Nitrososphaeraceae archaeon
GAGTACACGAAAATTAAGGTTAATTTTTCATTAGATTATCTACTAAATATGCCAAACTTCAAAATGAGATAATGTTATAGAAAAGTCTTCGGGTTCGGTGGGATTCTGTCCCCGCATGTATAGGGGTTCGGTTATTTTGCCTATTTAGATTTTTCTTTAATAATTATGGTCTATTTTTACTTCACGGTAGGCTGGCTCTGATGCACTGAATCTAAATACACTCAATGAAGGCGATATGGATTATCTACTTGTTCGAAATAAAGTAAAGGCTTACAAGGAATAGCTGTAAAAAGAGGCGCCCTGCAGAAACCTATGAAAAGATAAATACATCGTAGCCTTCAGATTTGTATATATTACTAGCAGGTCCAATATTAAGGCGAGCAGAACCAGAACAAGTATGCATCTGGATAGCATGTAGTAAACCTATGATGATTAAGGCTGAGATCTTTTTGTTAGATGAATTGGTGCGATCAGATGGTGATGAGGATATACGACAACACAAAAGAATTAAAGAGCCAAAACCAATAGGACTAGGATCTGCTAACACAATACAACTTGGTGAAAGATTACACGTTGGATTGGTAAAGGTTTCACCCCTAATACAAAAAATAGACAAGAATCACCGTTCCAACCATACAGCAAAATTCACTTTCCCAACAGATACTCTCTTGGCGTATGATATTGAGACATCATATTTTGATGATGACAATTTTACTAGTAATGATGATACTACTAGTATCAAAAAAACCCAAAGGTTAAAGGATCTTGGTCTGTTAAGCGGTAATAATAGCATTATATACAATAATAATAATAACTTCAGCGGCGATATACCACTACCTACATTTTTCCTTCCAGGAAGAGAGAGTAAATCATTTTTGAACATCATACATGGTTCTTGTCGTAAACTGCATGGGAAAGGTGAAGATTCTCTTTCTATAGCCGACAAATTAATAGGTGAATCAGTTAGAGACTTGAATAAAAGACCAACTGTACTGTTCCTTACTGGCGATCAAATATATGCTGATGATGTAGCCGGGCCTCTTATTCAGTATTTGACTAATTTTGGTATCCATTTATCTGGTTGGGAAGAGAATATTTATGGCATTGACCAAAAGCTAACAAGTATAGGAGTAGGGCAACGCCAAAAGCTAGTACAGGAATATGCTAAATTTACTTCAGATAATGCGAGCAATCATCTACTTAGTTTTGGTGAGTTTGCTGCAATGTATTTGCTAGCTTGGAATATAGACAACTGGCCCAAGTTATATCCTCACATAAGCACAATTCCAAACAAGATACGAAAAAAATATGCTAGAGAAATTGAACAATTGGAGCGAACAAGAAGATCCTTGCCTGCCATACGTCGAGTTCTTGCAAATATTCCTACGTACATGATATTTGATGATCACGAATTAACAGATGATTGGAATATTACCAAAGAAATGCACGATGCAGTTTTTTCTAGCACGTGTGGAAAACAAATCATGGCTAATGGTTTTGCTGCATATTGGGCCTTTCAAGCCTGGGGTAATGATCCTTATGTATACGATGAAAAATTCATAACTAAAATCACAGATTATTTAACAAAGCGAGAAAATGCCAGTATTGACCGAAGAAAAGAATTTGAAAATTTCTTATTGAATTTTCATTCATGGTCGTTTTATGCTCCAACGAATCCACCTACGATTTTCTTAGATTGCAGAACACAGCGTGGATATGATACTATAAATGGACCTCCAAAATTGCTCAGTGAGGAAGGCTTATCAGCGTTATTAAAATTAATAAGAAGTGTCAAATATAATATAAATAAGAATTATCCTCTTATTATTGTCTCTCCAACACCAGTATTTGGTTTTGAACTTGCAGAAGAATTACAGGAATATTTAGCAAGAAGATCATCTGTGTATAAGTGGGATTTAGAAACATGGGCTGCAAATGAAAATGGCTTCATACGCTTTCTAAGCTTTCTTATACAAGATATTGGAGTGCAGAATTGTATCTTTATA
>DATDNG010000173.1:0-9009 GCA_036518375.1 Nitrososphaeraceae archaeon
ATCAAGTAAGGATTATCCATGAGATGTGAGTTTCTTCTACCCTGATCTTTGAAGTTTTATGGGGGTATGTATTTTTCCTTAAAAGATATGGAACTAGTTCTGGTTGTCTAAAACTCTTTTTATTGTCCATCTTAGATAGAGTATGACCTTTTCTTTCCTTCTTTTATCTTGCACGTAAGGCATTCAAGATAACGCTCACATCCAGAATCTCTTGAAGCATTGCACCAATTGTGGGCGGGATCAGACCAAAGCTTGCGATTAACATAAGAATAAAGCTGGCGCCTAATCCAATAAAGATACTTTGTTTTGCTATGCGTATTGTTCTCTGTCCTATTTCCAAGGCATCTGCAACCTTCGTCACATCATCAACTAGCAATACCACGTCCGCAGCTTCAGCTGATATTGCTGTTCCTCTAGCTCCCATTGCTATGCCAACCGTTGCAGCTGCCAATGCAGGAGCATCGTTGATTCCATCACCAACCATAACAATATTTTTGTACTTTGATTTCGACTTTTTTATTGCTAATACCTTCTGCTCTGGTAAAAGATTGGATTCAAAACGCGTAAGACCAGCTTGCCTAGCAATGACACGTGCATTATCAAAGCTATCTCCTGTCAACATAACCGTTTCTTTTACTCCCAGCTGTTGGAGACGTTTCATCATTACAGAAATCCCTGACCTAATTTTATCGCCAAATATTATAGCCCCTACAAGGATATTGTTAATTCCTACAAATGCTACCATTTTTCCTTCAGCTTGATTTTTTATTAGGTCTAAAGCATTTTTTATGTTAAAGATATCTAGTTGTTGTTGATTATTATTTATTTTATTATAATTTTTTTCAAAAAGGCTTTGAGAGCCAACGGTAATGTGATCACCATTAATATCACCTTCTACTCCAGCTCCAGCTATTTCATGAAAATTGCTTGGAGTAGTCAATAAACTACTGCCAAAAGTTTCTTTTCCTTTCTGAGTTATAACACTGGCTGCTGGATGAGAGGACATCTGTTCTACACTTGCAGCTTTTAACAACAAATCATCGCAAGTGTTATTGTCATTATTGGCTGTGTGTATTGCATTATCATTATAATAATAATTAAAACTAGTATTTTCACCATTACCATTATTATTATTTTGTATTGGTTTATCCTTATGATTTGTAAATGGTATAATCTGTTCTACTGCAGGAGTTCCACATGTAATTGTGCCAGTTTTGTCAAATACCACTACTTCTGTTTTACCTATCTGTTCAATTGCTGCTGCAGTCTTTACTATAATGCCTGTTTTTGCACATTTATTTATCCCACTCATGATAGCCACTGGTGTCGCGAAAATAAGTGGACATGGAGTCGCAACTACAAGGACTGCTAGAATAGTTTGTGGATTTTGCGTTATTAACCAACCAAACATGCTTATTCCCAATGTTATAGGGGTGAGCCATACTGCATACCTGTCTGCAAGTCTTTGTATCGGAGCCTTCTCCTCACGAGCCTTGCGCACTAGTTGTACTATTTTGGCGTACTGACTCTCATCACTTACTTTAGTAGTTCGCATCTCAAAAAGACTTCCTGCCGTATTGATAGTACCGCTAAATACTTCATCACCAATACCCTTTTTTTTAGGCAACGGTTCTCCTGTGAGCGCAGATTCATCAATTTGTGCTTGACCAGAAATTATTATGCCGTCAACAGGGATAAGGTCTCCTGGCCGTACTACTAGTAAATCACCAATCCTGATGTCTGTCACATTTATTTCTTCTAAGCTTTGATCATCATAGGCATGCCTATTATTATGGTCATCATTATTGGTATTCGTTTGTCTCAATTTTTTTCTATGTGCAACACGAGGGGATCTGCTCATTAACTCGTCAAGTGAAGACGATGCTCTTCTAAAAGCATAGTCTTCCAGAGCTTTTCCTCCAGTTTGCATTATGACGATGACAACTCCGGGTAATGCTTCATTTGTTAATATAGCTGCGACTATTGCTAGGGCTGCTATAATGTCTGAAGCAAAATGACGCCGTAGCAGTATTTCCTTGCCAGTTTCCCATACAACAGGAATGCCTCCAATAATTAATGTTAAAAGCCAAACCCATCGACCCATATCAGGTTGATTTATTATGTAACTACATATGGCACCGAAAATCAATCCTGCAATTGCAAATACTGGTATAGGATATCTTCTTGCAAACGACAAAATTTTACATATCTTCATAAAAGTCGATTGCATACTTGGCATCATATTATTGCAATTTCCTTCTGTTCTTTATACAGCAAACGTGTTATATATAAAGAACATACAGATTTCCACTTGTTACTACAAGCCGATTAAAGAGCATAGCAGAATAATATCATGCAATACCATAATACCATAACAATTGAAAGAAATTCAATTTATAGAGCCTCTAGATAGAAGAATTTAGCCTTAGCATGAGATAATATTAAAGCTAGTAGACAATAGAATAGTGTTATGAGTATTGAGTCTATTCCAGTTTCAAGTCTTATGACAAGGAATGTGATAACCCAAACAGAAGACCAGAATGTTCATGCAGTCTCGAAAACTATGCATGAAAATAATATTGGAAGCGTGGTTATTGTAAGAAATAAAGATCGTGACAACGACATCAGCAGCAGCAATAAACCAATAGGCATAATCACAGAAAGAGATATAGTAAGAATATTAGGTTCATTAGAACCATCTTTACTTAAAGCACCTATTCGAGAGCTAATGAGCAAACCTCTGATTACAATATCACCTAACGGCTCAATTAAAGATGTAATGCAGACTATGCAACTTAAGAATATCCGTCGACTAGTAGTAGTTGATGTTGAAAAAGAAGGAAAAGAAAATAAGCATGATGACAATAAAATGATAGGTATAATCACCGATAAAGACATATTCAGAGCAATAATGAAAAACCAAGATCTAATACCTAGCTTCCTAAGCCAACAATTACCTGTAGAACGTAAAACATTGTATGAACAATTTAGCGAATATTGGTTTGATGATATTCTTCATAAGCGCTAAAATTATTGAGAATACTGCTCAGCGGTTGTTTGCCATTTACTATTGCAGCAATTTCAATTCTCTCATTTCCTTTATGAAATTAAATCTCTGCTTGAAAGATAAGGATGAGATCTTGTATCAGTGATATTGCTTCGGCTTGTATTTCTCTTAGGTATAATAAAATCGCACTCATAAGATATGGTAATAAAGGAATATGTGCGCTACTTTTTATTCATAGAAGTCTGAGTGCCAGGTAATGGGCCTTGTATAGATTCACCTGATGATGGTAGAGATCGGCTGTGTGGATGAGGAGGATGTTTCTTTACATCGGATAGTGTAGTAGGCTCCTGCGAATAAAATGGGATGATCACTTTGTGTGGAGGACCCACATTCTGCGTGCTATTGGTAGATGTGTATGGTGATGAGTTATTTATGGTCTGTGCTAACGTTTGATGCACCATTGTATCTCCGATAAGACTGCCAATTAATAATAACGCTAAAGAAAGAGATGATATAGCTATTCTAAGCCTCATTATTGTCGTTGTGTAGTTCATATATTTTATTAGTTGTTGATGTAGATACTTAATCATTATGACTTTTGTGCCCTGCAGTGCATTCAATTTCTATATATCCATTAGTTATTAAGTGACAAACCGTAAATCCCTCATTCGAAGGCTACAACGATATCTCCCGTTTTTATTGGTTGGTCTTTACAGGCTTTAATTTCCTTTATAGTTCCTGCTGATGAAGATTTTATTTGGATCTCCATTTTCATTGCTTCTATGACTGCAATAATCTGACCTTCCTTGACTTTACTTCCGACCTCAGCAAAAACATCTTTTACCTTGCCACTTATAGGAGCCTTTATGTCTTTGAGTTGTGCATAACCAAATGAGCTTTTCGAGACTAGATATGTCATGCCGTTTATTATCATAAGCGAAGGCTCGCCTTCCTCTCCTTCCTGAACAAAATCCAAATAATATGTGTCTTGACCTAAAGTGATTTGTTTTTCTTCTTCTTCTTGATTGTCATTTATCCTTGCTGCTAGTTCAGTATCATTGACCTTTATTTTCTGACTGACAATATCTATGTCATAGGTGGTACCATTAACTTGTACCTTCATCTAGCCCACCTGTTTATATCACTATTATCCTTGTTGTTGTACAGGATATCAAATGTATCAATCCAATCAAATCTACTCTTCATCCAAGAATCTTGTTGATTTTCTTTAGGCTTGATGAATTTTGTCTTCTTGGGAAGAAGATAGAAAATTGCAGCTGCTACCTCTCCGTCTTTTGACGAGAAAGGTGTCATCTTATCAATAAATGATGTATCATATTTACCTTCAACAAACCTTTTATCATTTAGTGCTGATATGTGAAATGGTATAGTAGATGGAATACCTGAAATCCTAAATGACTTGAGTGATATTTTCATCTTCTCAATTGCCTCGATCCTAGTGTTTCCAAAGCATATTATCTTGGCTATTAGGGAATCGTAGAAAACTGGTATAGAATATCCAGGATATAATGATGTATCTACTCTTATGCCATTACCTGTAGGTATAACTAATTTTTTGACAGTTCCAGCAAATGGAACAAAAGTTAGAGGATGTTCTGTATTTATTCTACACTCTATTGCGTGTCCTCTTATTTTTACATCCTCTTGTATTAAAGATAGTCCATTTCCTAAGGCTACATTAAGTTGTTGTTCTACTATATCGACTCCTGTGACTTCCTCTGTCACAGGGTGTTCAACCTGTATTCTTGCATTGACTTCCATAAAATAGAATTTTCCATCTTTGAAAAGAAATTCTACAGTGCCTGCATTCTGATACCCTATTTCTTTCATCACTTCTATAGCGGCTTTTGTAATTTTGCTTCTCATTTCGCTGGTTAGAGCAGCAGAAGGTGATTCTTCAATGAGTTTCTGATGACGTCTTTGTATAGAGCATTCTCTTTCACCTAGCTGTATTACGTTCAAATCGTCTGCCAGTATTTGTACTTCGATATGCCTAGGATTTTGGACATATTTTTCAACATATATTCTGCCTGAGCCAAAGCTGATAGTGGATTCATTTATAGAAGATATCAGGGCCTTGCTTAGTTCCTCTGAAGAATTCACTATTCTAAGACCTCTTCCACCTCCTCCTTCTACGGCCTTTAGGATTACAGGATACCCTATCCTTTCGGCTAGCCTTATGGCCTGGGCTTCATTGGATATCTCTTCTCCATCGACAACTGGTGCAACTTTAGAAGCAATCTTTCTTGCTCTTGCCTTATCTCCTGAAACATTCATAGCTCCAACAGAAGGTCCTACGAAAATCAAACCCTCTTTTTTACAAATCTCGGCAAATTTTGGATTCTCTGAAAGAAATCCATAACCCGGGTGGATTAAATCACATCCAAGTCTTTTAGAAGCATCAATTATCTTGTAAGGTTCGAGATAACTTTCAGATGGTGTTGATCCCCCTATGTTTATTGATTCATCACAATATTTTACATGAAGCGAGTTCTTATCTGCATCAGAATAAATGGCACAGGGCTTTATGCCCATCTTAGTACAGGCTCTTGCAACTCTTATTGCAATTTCTCCTCTATTTGCTATCAAGAGCTTCTTGGGCATTGTACTGCAAAATAGTCAGATATGCTTAAACTTTTAGTGTGTATGATAATGATTTGTCGGTCAGGTAACTTTGTATTACAAAAAATAAAATAAAATAGCAAAAAGGCGCACGCAAGCTTGATTGATTGGTTGATGGATGTAGTATGGAGGATGGCTTTTAGGTAATTGTATCGTTACTTTTATTTTCTTTCCTATCGTTAAAACCAAAAAGGGGTTAAATGAGCCAGAATGGTCAAAATACAACACATAAGTTAAACTAAACAGGTATATTGCCGTGCTTTCTCTTGGGTCTATCTGCTCTTTTTCTGTAAATAGATTTCAGAGAACTTATCAATCTTGCTCTTGTCTCTTTAGGTTCTATTACGTCATCTATGTAGCCTTTTGAAGCAGCAACATAGGGATTAGCAAATTTTATCCTATAATCCTGTACTAATTCTTCTCTTTTCTTTTGAGCGTCTTTAGACCCGGTTATTTCCTTTCTAAAGATTATATTGCAAGCTCCCTCGGGTCCCATGACAGCAATTTCAGCACTTGGCCAAGCAAAATTATAATCAGATCCAATATGCTTGCTATTCATGACATCATAAGCTCCACCATATGCTTTTCGTGTTATTACTGTAAGTCTTGGTACTGTAGCTTCTGAAAAAGCATACAAGAGCTTTGCTCCATGTCTTATTATACCACCCCACTCTTGATTGGTACCAGGAAGAAATCCAGGCACATCAACTAAAGCAACTAGTGGAATATTGAAGCAATCACAGAACCTGACAAAGCGAGTAGCTTTATCGCATGAATCAATATCTAAAACACCTGCTAGAGCCTCTGGATTGTTTGCAATTATGCCTACAGGTATACCATCTAGTCTACCAAATCCAATTATTATGTTCCTTGCCCAAAATCTCTGTACCTCTAGGAAGTCTCTGTTATCTACGATTTTTCTGATTACTAGGCCCATATCATAGGCTTTGTTTGTATTTGTAGGCAAAATCGAATTGAGTTCTACATCTTGTCTTACTGGATCGTCATCTGATACTACACGGGGTGGGTTTTCAAGATTATTAGGTGGAATAAATGAAAGAAGCTTTCTAAGAACACTAAAGCATTCTTGTTCATCCTCAACAATGAAATGCGCGACACCACTTTTTTGGTTATGAACCCAAGCTCCTCCCAGATCCTCGAAGCTGACATTCTCGTTGGTAACCTCTCTTACGACGTCAGGACCCGTAACAAACATGTATGCTGATTTAGTCATGATTATGAAATCTGTAATAGCAGGTGAGTAAACAGCTCCTCCTGCACAAGGACCCATAATAACAGATATCTGAGGTACAACTCCTGATGCTTTCACATTCCTGTGGAAGATCTCAGCATATCCTGCTAGACTCTCAACTCCTTCCTGAATTCGAGCTCCTCCTGAATCATTTATACCTATTATTGGAACTCCTTGTTTTAATGCAAGATCCATTATCTTACATACTTTAGAAGCAAATGCAGCTCCTAACGAACCACCTATGACCGTAAAATCGTGTGAAAATGCATAAACCAAACGACTATCAATCGTTCCATATCCTGTGACTACTCCATCTCCTAGGGTTCTTTTCTTTTCCATCCCAAAGTCGTAGCACTTATGGGTCACAAAGGGATCAATCTCAACAAAGGTTCCAGAATCCATGAGTGTATTCATTCTTTCAAATGCTGTCAAATTTCCTTTGTTTTTGTATTCTTCTTGTTTGTCTTTTCCACCTCCCAGCAGGTGTATTTTCCTTTTTTCCTCTAGCTCTGAAAAATCCAATAGCACTGTTTTTGCTACAGAATTATTTATTATTTGATTATTGCAATCAACGTTTTATTATCCAATTAATCATTATAAAACAATGATTAATGATTTGCGATACAATACAACATGGTACTTTGATATGTTAGAAATACTTTCAACAAATGCTGTCATATATAAGGAGAAGTAGAATTACTACCTTATTAGAGATACAAAGAATCTTTCTAGAATATACTTCCTTGGAAATATTATTATATCAAACAGTTTGGATATCATGTTCATAATAAAGTGATGAATCAAGAATATCTTTCTAAAGGTGTAAGAAGTATTGCAAACAGAAATTACATTACTTTAAACGAAGACAATACAGTAAGTGAAGGAGTAAAAGTTATGCGTGATAATGATATCTCCAGTATTATAGTAACTAATAAGAATACTCAAAGACCATCAGGGATTGTTACTGAAAGAGATATTTTATACAGGGTTATAGGAGAAGATAGAAATCCATCCGAAACAGCATTAAGGAGTATAATGAGTCATCCTCTTGTTTCAATATATGATAACACATCAATAAAAGAAGCCATTTCTATAATGAGAAATAAGCATATAAGAAGACTAATCGTGAAGAAAACAGATGATAGCATTTTGGGAATCACTACCCTTAGATCAGCTGTTGGTAATATTCCAAGCCAAGGAATTGATCTAGCTGAGGTAGAATTACCTGGTGAAACCCCATCAGAGAATATTGGAAACCTTGCCATGATCATTTGTCCATACTGTCAAACTACATTTGAAAATAAAGAAAAAATAGATAAACATATGGATACAGTTCATTTGTTGAATTGTTAGATCAATAAAGGCTTAAGTTTGACCTATTTACTTTGCCTGATCTTCTCTGCACAAAATACATCGAACAGTTGAGAGTGGTAAAAGGGATAAACTAACTAGATGGGAACGAGAGTACACTTGGTTCAATGGCTTATTGTTTAGCTGGTATTGCATCATGTTTTACTGCCACATTTGTGAGTGTAGCAGCCACTAAAGACATAAGATTATCAAAACTAAATGTCAATACAGAATGTATTGTTACCTTTGCAAAGATGTTTGATATAGCAGATGAGCCAATAACTGGGAGGATTAATTTTGAGATTGAAGCTCAAAGTGACAATGCCGATAAACAACAGCTACAACAATTATTAAATATGGCTAAAGAAGTGTGTCCTGCAATCTATAGTATGACGTATGAAGGTAAGCTAAATGCAACAATAAAATAAAATCAATAAAGATAAGAAATACAATAACAATATTAGAACCCTAAGAAAAACAACCTTGCTATTATCGTGATTGATTGCGTTGAATTGCGTAAGGAACTTGTATTATGGTTTCTTGTTCAACTAGGTGATTCGCTAATGGCCTGGTCAGTCTTGAATGATTTTCCTCAATTTGGTTTTTCTGTGAATAAAAGAGTATAAAGTATATCATCTATTGAAATATTTATGGCAAAATTAAAATAATGAGAATAAATTTCTGGTTTTCATATGGATAACCCAGGAAAAATAAGTTTGCTGCCATTATTATTAACAATAATATTCACCTTACTTGG
>DATDNG010000174.1:0-12003 GCA_036518375.1 Nitrososphaeraceae archaeon
TAGATATCCACTAAAAGAATTTTCGTACGATAATTTAGATCTGCTTGCTAATCAACATGATGCATGCCAAAAAATTATCGAAATGTTAGATGAGATGTTTAATTTGGTTTCGACAGATTTGAAATGAACCTTTTCCTCTATAATTCGATCAATGCTCTTTTTTCTTAATACCAATCAATATGGTCAACTGCTACTATCCTACTGTCCTGTTCTTCTGCTGATATTTCAACATTAGGTACCGAGGAAAAATCAGAAAGAGCAGCCGAGGTAAAAAAATGACAGGGTATAGAAACAAACTCTTCTTGCTCACTATTTGCTAAAATTGAAACAGGCCAAGAAATGTTTCATTTGCTTGTTGATATAGGTCAAGGCATAGTCAAAAGTATCGAAAGATTTAGGTCGTCTTCATCATCAACAACAACATCGTTTATTCCTGATGCTCTATTAATAACCCATTCACATGAGGATCATATTAAAGAATTACCTAAGCTAGTGAATCAAGTTCATCAGGACGATAAATCAAAAGAGAATTTGAAGATATTCTGCACTATGGAATGCCGCGATCAAATTATCAAAAAGTTCCCACAACTAATTGAAAAAACAAATAATAATAATGATAATGGCGTATCTTTTAGTGTAATACAGCCAGACGAAAGTTATCAAGTTTTGGCAGATCATGGAGACAATTCGGCTGGTTCTGTTATATATATAGTGAGATTACTAGATAAGAAAATAATAATTGGATGGGACTTCCTTTCATTACCAAATG
Source organism: Nitrososphaeraceae archaeon (assembly GCA_036518375.1). Taxonomy (GTDB): domain Archaea; phylum Thermoproteota; class Nitrososphaeria; order Nitrososphaerales; family Nitrososphaeraceae; genus Nitrososphaera_A. The sequence continues at coordinate 770 of DATDNG010000174.1, forward strand.
TAAATGAAAATTTGTTATGGAAGCCGGATCTTCTTTTCTTAGGTACCCAAACCTATAATCCTCATCCTGAAACAGGAATGATCTGTGTATCTGATGCCTATGATCTGGTAAGAAGATGGAATGCAAAAGAATGCTATATAGTTCATTATAGTGGATTACCGGATGTTGAAGAAGCATCAAATCAATGGTTTAGAGGTCCAGTTAAGGCTATGGCAACTGATGAGCTTCAAGGCATTATTGATGCATATCTTCAAGTCACAGGCGACAATGGCAAATTCAGAATAACAGTAGCCAAAGAAGGAATGGTTTGGACTGCAAAAGAAGAACAGCAGCAACGCCAAGGCTATGATGGTGAAAGTGCTCCTGTGGGCAAGGTACTTGAAATTGAAAGCATTCAGAAGTATATTCTGAAGATTGAAAATATGGACAGAGATCATAAACTGAAACTTATGATAGAAGATAGGGTAAACAGGTTTAATTTCGAATTTGTTAGACCGAGTAAAGATGGAAATGGTAATGATGATATTCTATATGCTCAAGCAGAGAAGGGTATGATGGCGAAGGGACCACAGTTAAGGATGGAAATATTCCATCACAATCACAAAATGAATCTTCTACAATCAAAATAAGAGTATCTAAAGGAGGAAAAAAGGATGTGTTCAAAGACGACATATATGTAAACAACATCGACGCTCAAAGACTAAGGAGATATATTAAAGAAAACTTCGTTGCTGGTACAAAATGAGACAACTGTATGCTGATATGTCCCTGATTTGTAAAATCGTTATGCCAAATAGACAGCTGGGTAAAAAGATGAGTATTAGTAACAGACAAATTCTCATCACTTTGAATTGCATCATTAATTTGGACCATCATCCTTTGGCCTTAATGTTACCATAAATCAAAACCTACTAGATTCAACAACTGTCCTATACGAGGGGTTTTGGAATTATTCCAAGACTCAGCAGATATTGGTCACTACGTCGAAATCAGAATTGCTGATACCTGGACTGACCATATACGTCTGTATGAACACGTTACCAAGAATGTTCAGGTTCTGTTCCATTGTATTCAAATTCCTTTTTTGAAACTACAACAATCAATACAGCCGCATCTCTAGCCCAGCTTTTGTTAAAGCCAACAAGTAAGTTAAAAAGACTATTTCACTCTTCTGCATTTCTTTTTGCATAAATAAATCGGCAAGGTTGCCCATTACCAGATGACGGCGCCCATCTCGCAGCTTCAAAGAGGCTCATTAATTCTTCATCCTTTAATTCCTCACCGTCAGTGCTGCCGCGTGTACGTTAATGCCTATTAATTAATGTAAAGCATTAGTGGGTAGTAGCAATAGTGTTAGTTCGAGCTTTTCTTAGAACGATCGTGCTTGCTGCAATAATATCTCCTTCCTTTTCTAGTATCCGAGAATATACGTTAGCATGCTGCTTGGCTATAACATCCCATCGAAGTTTCTTTTTAAATATATCCACAGACTCTTTATAATTTGCATAACCTCGCTCTATTGCTACAAGTCCATTGGAAAATTCATTAGAATCCCGTTTGACAGTTATACCTACTCCTTGAGTAGAAAATTCTTTGAAAAACTCCAAATCTGTTGCAACAAATGGTAGTCCGTGGGCCAAAGCATCAAACATTACGCCAGAACCAGAGCTTACCTTGTATGGAAGTACTATTGCATCTGAAGCATAGAATAATAGCGCAAGGTCTTTTTCGCTAAGGAAATCCCTGTCTAGGACAATGATATTATTATTTCTCTCCAATTGCAAATTGAGATTCTCTTTATTATAGTGATTTTTTGAAGAGCTTACTACAATTGACCATCCATCTGGAACCTTCATCTTTTCAAGAACATCCCAGCCTTTAGTAGCCGTCCTAAAGCCAAGTGCTAAAGCTAGCCGTCCTTCTTGAGGCAAAGAGAATTTTGCTCGTGCTTCTTTCTTAGTTGGACGAACTGACATAAAGGACTCAGCACCATGATAAATCACTTCGCCACCGCCTATCATCTTTGATAAATGGTTGGAAAAAACTATACCTGCTTGACTCCTTCCAAGTTTGTCCTTATTCAGCTTATGGAAAGATTTGTAATTTAACAAGTGCTCCCAGTAAGCTTTTAGCATCCCTACAAGTACACCTACCTTTCCTGTCCAACCGGCCCGCTTTAGAGGCACTACAAGGTTCATCCATTCTTTAAAACTATATGCTGAGTGAAATGTTGTGACTATTGGAACCTTGCACATTTCATAAAATGAATCAATATTAGTGATAGTCTTTTTGGGATTTAATGGATCTAGTACTATCCCATATAGGCCATGTTCAAATTGCACATGTACAATATCCGGATGTACCTTGTCAACTATTTTCAATAACACACCTGAATTATCCGAGTTATCAGGTGATAGTCCAAAAACATTACCATCGCCTTTTTCGTTACAGGCAACGTCCACTTCATAACCTATTTTGCGAAGTTCTCTTGTTAGATTAGATGTATAACGTCCTACACCCCCTTGCATTGGAGGATATTCTGTAGAAACCATCAATACGCGGGTTAAAGTTTTAGTCATAGCAACATCTATGTTTATATATAGATGCAAATACATATAAAGATATGTATCAATCATAAGTGTTAAATATGAATTGTGTATTATATTGTAATATATTATGCCTGTAAAATATCTTGTTACTATCACCAGGCTGGGCACCAGTTCTGTTATAGTCTTACCTAAAGCTGTGTTAGATGGCTTCGATCTAAAGAAGGGTCAAACATTAGAATTGATAGTCAAAGACAATGGGATATACATTCCCTTAAACGAAAAATAATAAGTATATCTGTAAATCTTAATCAAATTATATTATTTCTAAAAATACTAATGCCTCCCTTTCCGAAAAAAAGATCTATTTGTTCTTATTTGCTTGGAGGTGGAGTTACAGTCATTGCAACATTTGATAGCGGTGGAATAATATCCAATTGCCTGGATTGGCAATTACTAACGTTCTCCTGCAGGGCATCTGTAAGTGTCAAATGATACAAAGCTTTTCTTCATTTTGCAGTTCAAGGATAATGTTTTCTAATTTCACATCATCTGGATTCAGTCTCTCGTCTTTTCTAATTCTTCCTTGACAAATGAAAAACATCCCCAGCTGATGTAATTGGGATATGAAATTGCCCGATGAATAGCTTTGCTAGACATAGAATATATATTAAATCTCTTGCGTAATTAGGTTGACCAACGAAAGGGGCCGTAAAACAGTATATTTTGGTCCATTCACCTTTAGTGAAAACTGCAGAAAAGTATATCGATTATGACAAATTGCAACCAAATGGTAATCCTAATGCGCGTCTTATTATAACTGCTGTTAATGTGTTGACTGCAGAGCCCCTAATTTTTGATAGTGCGAAACAACAAATAACTGTAAAGCATTTACTGGCTGCAACAGGCTATCCTACGTATTACTTTCCATGGGTAGAAGTACAAGAAGGAATATATGCTTGGGATGGCAGTTTACTAAGCAATACGCCATTAAGAGAGGTCATAGATGTATCACCGGTAAAGATAAAAGAATCTTTTTGGTAGAAAATTATCCCAAAAATATTGACAGACTCCCAGGTAACTTGCAGGAAGTTCAGCACAGAGCAAGGGATATTATGTTCAGTGATAAAACTGTGCACAATGTGCAAATGTCCAAAGCAATAACCTACTACCTTAGGCTTATTGATGATCTTTACAGGATGCTAGAAAAGCATTTTGATTCAGAAGAGAATAATAATAAAGAAGATAAAGAGAAGTTTGAAGATATTCGAGCGAGATATAAAAAAGTATGAGAAGAACATGGGGCTGAAATTAAAGGGGCACATTATATAACTAGAACAGAACCATATCCGTCACTTTACGAAAATGCAGATTTTTCATTAGGCGCAATAAGGAATTCAATAAAAGATGGAGAAATAAAGACTAATCAGATATTAAAAGAAATTTCAAAATAAGCCGGACCAAAATACTCTCGGAGTTCTTCGTTATATCACAAAATCAAAGATCTGGAACCTTTATGATTTTCTTACGAACAATACCTTTTTCAAATCAACCAAACAGCTTTATTATATAATAAATGGAATAAGAAGATTAAGATGGGCAATGACGGGGTTCGGTTGAGAGATGGTGACATCTTTTACATTCCTGAGAATACTTCACATTGAATCATAAATGATGTAATTTTCATCCACTTTATCCGCCTTTGCAATATGACAACCATTACAAGGCCTAGACAACTTCCCGACTACAGGTACAGCCATGCAGCATCTTTGACACTTGATAGAATGGTTGGATATGTCGAGAGCCTCAATTAATTGCGATCACTGTAGTTCCATTTGTTCGATCTCTTCTATTAATGGTAATTCAAATGGGTCGCTCAGCATCGTCGTCATATGTGATACATATGATGCATGGCTAGCAGGAAGTGAAATAGTAGTCGCATTAATCTGTTTCGCGAACATACCTTCTGTGTCAGGAGGGATTGCCTTGATACCATGTTGGAAGCTGCTTCCATGCAGGAGGGCCGGATTTTTCAGCAAATATTGATGAATTAATTGGCTTATTTACAGCGGCCATGATGTTAGCTTGTGTAGGATCAACATCTGCAGCAAACAAATCATGGAACATACTTTGATTAAAGAAAAGGAATCCTCCCTCACCTTATTATTTATCCGTCCAACATCTACTTTTTCTGCCTTTGTGGAGACTCGTTATATCATTATTAATATTAATATTATTATTAGTATTGTTATTCATTATCATTCACTTCACCAGTTAATTAATTCTCCATGTTGAGTACAGCTCTGAATCGGGCCTTACCACTCATCATTTGCTCGAAGGCCTCCGTTACGTGCTCAAGTGGAAAGACTTCAGTCGGTCTGACGTCAGAGCCCTGTAGAAATAATAATAGTACCAGACAGTGAATTTGAATATTCTGGGTTACGCACTTCTTTTGGCTACCTAAATCATCATCCGTTGATTATGCAACCATATGACATATGGTCGCGTTTCATTAACTTTATTTCAATCATAATGTACATATCTTTGTCCATGTCAAAAAAATTAGAGAACAGAGTAGCTGTCATTACCGGAGCGACAAGTGGTATGGCGCTAGCTACCGCTAAATTATTCGTTGAGGAAGGTGCATACGTCTTTGTTACTGGCCGCAGCCAAGAAAGGCTCGACAAGGTAGCTAAAGAAATCGGCAAGAATGTCACTGGTGTTCAGGGGAATGCAGGCAACCTTGCAGACCTTGATCGGCTGTTCGAGATAGTCAAAAAGGAGAAGGGCCGTATCGACGTCCTATTTGCTAGTGCCGGTATTGGCGAACTCAATAACCCGCTCGGCTCCATTACCGAGAAAGGCTTCGATGATACGTTTAACGTCAATGTTCGCGGGACTTTGTTTACAGTACAAAAGGCTCTGCCGCTCATGAAAGACGGTGGGTCGATTATTCTGAATAGTTCTATTGCTGGAGTGAAAGGATTTTCTGGCACTACAGTTTACAGCGCTAGCAAAGCAGCAGTCCGTTCTTTCGCCCGAACTTGGACTGCCGAGCTCAAAGGAAGGATTAGGGTCAATGTCATTAGTCCCGGTACGATAGACACTGCCATATTCGACGGCACTCCTCAAGAAATGAGGGACAGCTTTGTTTCCATAATCCCAATGGGTCGAATAGGAAAACCGCATGAGATCGCGTCTGCTGCACTATTTCTCGCGTCAGATGATTCTAGTTTCGTTACAGGCATCGAGCTGTTCGTCGATGGCGGCACAGCACAAGTCTAACTCAAAAGACAAATCCAATGTCTGGGATTTTATTCCATTTTTCATCCTAAACTGGTAGTTGAAATCGCATTTGATCCATAAATCTAATAAATAGTAACTCTTTGATTTTACCCATTTATAGTTCCAAGAATCCTGCGATCATATGACATAAGGTTTGCAAGTCCACAAAATCTATGATATTACTCTTAAATAGGTGCGAGTTACACGTGATTTATATTTCTATTAAATAGAGCGCTAATATTGACAGCCTGTATTAGGTCATATATTAGGTCTACCAGTGATACCATATTTGCTCTATCAAATACTATAACAGAATTTGTAGATGCATGAAAAGCAGATCCTGAGTAATACGAACTAGGTTTAGGTGAACATTAAAACCTATGTTAGGAAGCATTTCTCGCGTAGTTGTAGAAAAGGCTAGATCGCAACTTCCTTGCGCATAATCTTTTGGCACCCATACTATTAAAGAAGGGCTAATCATACTGGCAGTCATTCACCCACAATGAAATCCAATACATAATCTAAATCTCCAGTTGCAAGACAACATACCTTATCAGCAGCACCATAATAGACAAATAACTTGCTATCCATAACGACTGCACCAGTAGGAAATACTACATTATCTATATCACCTTTTTTTTCATATGGTTCTTTTGGTTCTAGGATGGGTTCTTTTGTTCTTCCAATTAATTTGGCAGGATCAGCCAAATCAAGAAGTGCAGCACCAGCTCTATAGACTCTATTCCTGTCAACTCCATGGTATATCAACAACCATCCATATTTTGTTTTTATAGGTGGTGGTCCTGCTCCAACTTTTAATGCTTCCCATTGCTGTGCTGGCTTGATAAGCAAAGTATGCTTCTCAAAGCTCGTTAAAGAATGTCCTTCCCCTAGCCATATACTTGGCCTATCAACACCATATTTTGGACCAACCCAACTACTAGGTCTATGTAAAAATAAATATTTGATGCCTTGTTCATAGTTTGTCTTACCTTTTGATGATATTCCTTCATCACCATTATATGTTATTTTTATCTTTTCGGGAAAAAGAACAACATCCTTGTTATCTGACTCCCTAGTAGTAATAATACCAAGTCTTGTAAAATTTTCAAAATCAGATGTTGTGGCTAGAGCTGTTGATACTTTAGGATTTTGATATGCATATGTAGATAGTATTACATAGCTTAAGTATATTTGTTTGTCAATTTCTACTAGTCTTGGATCTTCAATTCCATACTTCTCGTAGTCTTCTTTAGGTGCTAATATGGGTTCTTCACTTAGACTTCTCTTGCTAAAGCAATAGCCATCATTACTTGATGCATATCCTATTCTAGAAATGTATTTCTCATATTCTCCTACTGCTCTATATAGCATATGAAATTTATTATTATAATACATTACAGCACAATTAAAAACTGCTTTAGATTCCCACCATTTATGGTCATTAGGAACTAATATTGGATTTCTGTCGAATCGTTGCAGGATTTCTGATTGCATATAGTTACAATTTCCCGTTATGTTTATCTTTATGATATATAGTACTTATTGTTTGATGATCTATTTCAATCAATTTCTCAAGATCTGAATTCGCTACTACTTGATGATAGGAATTATCTAAAGCTACACAATCTGCTGGCCCAACTTGTGAGTGGGATGCGTTATAATATCCATCCTAGCGAATTCCTTGGAAAAAAATTAGAAGAACTTGAGAGAACAGCCTGGATCCAAAATTGTCGTTTTCATTGATGATCTTGATAGATGTACTCCAAAAAAGGCATTGGATGTTTTGGAATCTATGAAAAGCTTCTTTGATATAAAAGGAATTGTATATGTCATAGGATTTAATTATAAAAGTATAGATAAATTAATAGAAACCAAATATGGTAAAGAATCCGGTGTTGACGGTCTTAACTATATGCAAAAGATGGTGCAGCTTCCTTTTCAAATACCGACGTGGACTGTCGATGACATAGCAGCTTTGGTTAAAAATGTCATATCCAAAGGACTGGAGAATTGGAGCTTGTAGATCAATTCAAAGATAACCAAATTCTCATCATTCGCGCCGTTAAGGAAAGTCCAAGGGAGACAAAGAGATTTATCAATAGGATCATATTGGCAGAATCGGTTTTTAAGAAACCAATTCCTCAGCTTATAGCCCGTTGAGGCATTGCTATATCATATTCTTTTTTATCTTTTGTGAAAATCATTATATGATAACAAATTTCGGTTCTGTTGAACTGTCTTGGTGTTGAAGAATGTTGTTGAAGTTGTGTTGGTGACAGTAAAGGTTTAATCTGTATTATACATACAGTCCTCTCGGGTTACGCTAGAAGACTCTGTAACCCTGAGGACAACAAGTCTATTAGACTGGGATTTGATGTAGGGCATTTGCAAGAACAGGCTACGTTGACCTAAAATAACCTCTTCCTAAGGCATCCTGCAAATGGAGACATTTCAAATCCTATTAACGTTATAGAATCTTTAAATGTACATCTCTGACTAATAATATATGAAATTTTGTCCTGAATGCGGCCATTGAACAAAGCATAAACTGATTTCGGGAGCTAGCTACGACATGATTCTATAGACTGAAACATTTTTTTGGTAGAATATTTCTCATACTGGTAAGCCCTTTACCTACTGGAATCTAATCTAACCTCCTTGGGCTCACTTTAAAGCGGGTTCAAAAGATTTAGTATCTTCATAGAAAGTCAGCCAACAATAGCATTAACTATAATACCAAGATCCAGTTATTCAAGACTGTGGCTCTAGTCAATCTGGATTACAACAGGATGTAATAACTATATTATTAGGAGTTATTCAAGACCATGGTCATTGTCAATCCAGGTTACAGCGGAAAGAAGCACGGTGTCTTATATGTATCAGTGGCGATCATTGCAGTATGTATTGCAGTATGTTCAATTGCTTTGTCATTTTCATTTCTCAGTGAATCCACTTTACATCATCACGCAACAATTGCTGAAGCGTACGCTCAACCCTATGTAGAGACAGTGAAGCATAGAAATCTAACAATTGATCTTGGTAATGGATTAAAGACTAATGCTCAATTAACTATTCCCGCCATAGGTAAAGGTCCATTCCCTGGCGTAATTATCTTTCCGGGCAATGGTGTTGGTTCAGTACTTCCACCGACATCTCCATACTCTCATATGGCTAAGTATCTCTCAGACAGGGGATTTGCCGTACTTAGATATGATAAGAGAGGTGTGGGGCCGAACTTCACGATATCAAATAGTAATGCATGGGGCAATCTTACATTTAACAATCTGAAGCAAGACGCTGAGAAGGCTTTATCAGTATTGTTGCAGCAACCTGAAGTAAATGCAACTAAAAAGGCCATACTGATTGGACATAGTGAAGGTACTAACATACCCCCAAGAGTTGCCGTTGATAACCCAGATAAAGTCAGAAATATAGTCCTAATGGCTCCAGTAGCTGAAAAATGGCGTGATATCATATATAATCAGGAAGTTGCACATCCTCTTCTTTATGCTGAAAAGGTGCTAGACCGTAATCATGATGGATTGCTGTCATTATCAGAAGCAAGTAAGAATCCAATTTTCAGTACTATGGTTGGAAATCTCACACTACTTCTAGAGACTACTAATGGGACCAAACCCCAATTAAATTCCAAATACAACACAAATAAAGATGTGTATATAAGTATTGATAATGAACTTAAATCCAAACTAATAACGCAATTTTCAGCTCTTACTCTTTGTTGAAGTTGTTTATACAGGTGTGTTGCAATACTTTGCTTTGCAAATATTAATGCTGGAAACGAACCTCGTAGTCAAATTAGTTTGCATCTGCGGCAGGAATAACTACAGTAACTATACCGAATAGATTCAAAGATCTCAGGTCAAAGTTGCAAATACCAAACTAGAAGGAACGGTAAGTCAATTTTCAACTTCAATCGGCTTCTAGATGCTAGCATATTAACTACTACATTACATCTATATTATTACTGACATCATTATAACCAAGGAACCCGACCTTTAAAAACAATCAATTTGAAAAAACCTGGTTACTACCATTTTATTACACCTAATGGAACCAATCTTGCTACCTTTGGCTATTCCCAAATTATGAGAAATGTCTGCTATCATATCTACGTCCTTGTATGTTTCTGGTGTCTCTTCTACTATTCCTTCCCTGGTAAGAGTCTCCAATAACAACGGTTATACTAATGCTTACCTGTACCATTAAACAGGAATAGTATATGGCGTCAATTCAAACCATGGCTGGCGGCGGGATGCCAGTGTTAATTTTACGGGAAGGGACTAAAGAGAGCAAGGGCAAAGAAGCTCAAAGAAACAACATTACTGCTGCTAAACTGGTCGCAGAGACTGTAAAGACTTGCCTAGGCCCACGTGGCATGGATAAGATGCTCGTCAACACAATTGGGGATACAACAATTACAAATGACGGTGCAACAATTCTAAAGGAAATGGATATTGAGCATCCAGCAGCCAAGATGATGGTTGAAGTTGCCAAGTCAGTAGATAATGAGGTAGGCGACGGAACAACTTCTTCAGTCATTTTTGCAGGAGCTTTACTTGAAAAAGCTGAGGATTTAATTAACAAGCATGTCCATCCATCAGTAATTGTTGATGGTTATGATGCTGCCTCCGAACAAGCGCTGAAATTGTTACAAAAAATTGCAGTTAAAGTGGATATAAAAGACAAAGAACTTCTGATGAAGATAGCAAGGACTAGTATGTATTCAAAGCTAGTCTCCGAAGACAGCCCTGTCTTAAGTCAAATTGCTGTAGATGCAGCAAAACAGGTAGCTGAAAAAGCCGAAAATGTTGACATCCTCAAAGTAGATCTGGATAATATAAAGGTCGAAAAGAAAGCAGGTGAGTCTATCCATGATACTAAATTGATCAAAGGTATCATACTTGACAAGGAAGTTGTTCATTCAGGCATGCCCAAGCGAGTTGAAAACGCTAAAATTGCATTGATCAATTCTGCTCTTGAGATTGAAAAGACCGAAATGAGTGCTGAGATTCGTATTAATGAGCCACAGCAGATGCAAATGTTTCTAGAGGAAGAGAACAAGATGCTAAAATCCATGGTTCATAAGATAATATCAGCAGGTGCTAATGTAGTATTGTGTCAGAAGGGTATCGATGACATAGCACAACACTACCTTGCAAAAGAAGGTATTCTCGCAGTAAGACGTGTAAAGGAAAGTGATTTGTATAAACTATCAAAGGCAACAGGTGCCAAAGTAGTAAACAACCTTGATGGGATGACAGATAAGGATCTTGGCTCTGCAGATTTAGTAGAGGAACGTAGAGTTGAAACTGATAAATGGGTCTTTATAGAAGGATGTAAAAATCCCAAGGCAGTCACAATCCTGGTAAGAGGCGGCTC
>DATDNG010000175.1:0-3895 GCA_036518375.1 Nitrososphaeraceae archaeon
TCGCTTATTTGTGGCCAAAAAGCCGAAAAACTCCTCACATATGCATATACGACCTGATTATTCGTAACTGTCATATCAGCAGCTGCTGCTCCTAAAGAAGCTATGACGGGACGCAGAGACTGGAAAACAAAAAGATTCGGCCACAATACATCCTGAGCGTCATATTCTAAGTCTTGGTAAGTATAAATCTGGATTATGGAAGTGTAGAACCAATCTTACAGTCATATGGATTTACAACAGACGAATTGAAATCTCTTGAGAAAGAACTAACCATGGGTATAGATAGTTATCATTGCAAACTTTCAATACTCCATTTTGAGAACCTTGGAGGGGTGTTACATCATTAAAAACTACTATACCTATGTCAATTATCCTGGAAACCCTTTCACCCCTGCTACTGCAACCATCATCTTATCCACCATCTGGTACTCTTTTTATCCAACTAGACATGCTTCACAAAAGAAGCATGGGATGCATCAGAGTAAACTATAGATAAAAGAGAAAATGTACGGGCATTATTACTAGCTAAAGAGTGTTGCTCAATGAAGCTTGATTTACCTACAAATGCCACTTTGGTAGATGATGCTATTAGGTTTGTCTCTTCTAATGTATCAAAAGACAAAGAAACAGCCAAAGAGAATGAAGAAGTAGAAGACAAAACGATAAACAAGATTTTCTAGCGATGGTAAGAAAGTACAGTTAGGGCTAGCAATGATTAATAGACCGATGTTATTGAGTTCATGAAAAGTGTGACGACATGAGATGCGAGAACCCTATCATGAATCAGATCCTCGATGCTTACAAACCAATGTGGTCGCTAAATCATGCCATTTCTCTAATGGGTTGGGACTTTCAGACTTATATGCCTAGGAAAGGCACGGAAGAAAGAGGAGTAGCCGATTCTCGACTTCACATGCTGCATAAGGAGCTTCTGCTAAACAAAGATTTTGTTGGTCTTGTTGAGTTAGCGAAGAAACTGGGGAACCATAGCGATTTAGAGAAGGGCATTATACGAGTACTCAACAGGGAAATAACCAAGCAGATCAAGATACCCAAAGAGTTGACTGAAGCAGAATCTCTGGAAACAATAAGGGGCAACATGGTATGGAGGGAGGCGAGAGAAAAATCTGTTTTCATGATGTATGCACCCCACTTGAAGAAAATGATAGAAATAAAAAAGCAAATTGCTGAGAAGATAGGTTATGAAAAGCATCCATATAATGCACTTTTGGATAAGTTCGAAGAAGAGCTTACAGTAGATGATTTGGATAAAGTATTCGGTGTGTTGACTTCGCGTATCCAGAATATTCTGAAAAAACTCGTAGATTCAGGCAGCCCGTTTTGCAAAGAGAGCAAACTTGGAAAATCAAAGTATGATATCCAAAAAGTTGACGAGCTCAATCATGACATTTTGACTCTCTTGCAATACGACATGGAACGTTTCAGAATGGATGTATCTACTCATCCTTTCACTGAGGCTATGGGCCTCAACGACGTAAGAATAACTACTCGGTATGAAGGGACCGATTTCAAAAAGTCAATATCTAGTACTATTCATGAAGCTGGTCATGCCTTGTATAATCTGCAATGCGATCAATCATTGTCTGTTACTCCTCTTGAAGGCGGCTCTTCGCTTGCGCTCCATGAATCTCAGTCAAGGTTCTGGGAGAATATTGTGGGCAGAAGCCTGCCTTTTGTTCAATTGATAGCTCCTTTGATTAGAAAGCAAGTAAGTTTCGCAAACCAAGCAACGGATGACGAATTGTACCTGTATTTCAATAACGTCAAAGCTGATTATATACGAGTTGACGCCGACGAAGTCACGTACAATCTCCATATAGCAATAAGATATGAGATAGAGAAAAAAATATTTGGAGATGAGCTCAGCGTCTCTGAGATTCCTGAATTCTGGAACGATAGAATGGAGCAACTGCTTGGAGTGAGACCAACTAAGGATTCACAGGGAGTGCTTCAAGATACTCATTGGAGCAGTGGCCTCTTTGGCTATTTCCCAACTTACACTTTGGGAAACTTGGTTTCAGCGATCATTGCTTCAAAGATACGCAAAGATCTGGAGGGTTACGAGGAAGACATCAAGAGGGGTGATTTTAAGCCTATCAGAGAATGGTTAAGATTAAAAATACATCAGCATGGATCTGTCTATGCTCCCAAAATGCTTCTTAATAATACCTTCAATGAAGGCTATAATCCGGATTACTTTGTAACCTACATAGAGACTAAATACCTTGGGTCCTGAACCCTAGCCTATTTGATTAAAGCTATATTCTAATATTCTAAGAGGAGGTGAACAAATATAGTAGCAATAATGGAACAACGAAATCTATCTACGGGGGAAAGACGTAAAGAGAGTAACCATAAGAAGATAGAGGAGAAGCAACACTCAGTAGGATTTCGACAATACAGTCAGCAGCACCGCCATTTTCTTCCTCTAATGGGGGACAACTTTTACAACTGCGAATTGTGTGGTGTTGGAATAGTATTGGAATAGTAGTTTTGAAGATTGTTACTGATAGTGGCAAAGACTAAGGGCAATTGAAGGTTTGCGGCGCATGTCTCAAAAAATACATTGACGAGGAAACAGCTTATCATTAGATCAAACAAGAGACAACTACCCTCTGCTACTCCATATCCTATCAAACCATAGTATGATTCAAAATAGGTTTACTTTATTTACCATGGAGCTGATTTATCAACTTGTACATCAATCTTTAAGGGTTCGACAGTAATATCCACAGCAGCATGTGGGTCACTTGGATCACTTGAAACACCATTGCCATCTTTTACTACTAGTCGAAATGTTACTTTCTTTTCAGTATCTTTCATAGGAGCAAAAACTTTAGGATCAGCAATAAACTCTCTCATAGGACCTGAGTGCGTTGGATCATCTCCGGTCAGGGTTACAGCTGGTCATGCAGTTTGTGTCCAAAAATATTGGAGTCCCATCACCAGTGCCACTTCCCTGTAAAGTAACCTTATCACCCTCGGTTACCGTTTGGGGTTGTCCAGCATCAGCAGTGGGTTTACATGTCGTAGCTGTGGTTGTATTTGCATTGGTAATCGAAGGAGCTGCCGTAGCTACTGCACCACTATTGCAACTTGCTGCTATAGGGATTACATCCACAGCGTCAGCTGTATCAGTTACATAGATATCCCCATTGGCCAGGTCATATGCCATAGTCCCAGCTATAGGCCCAGGCGGTAACTGCATGTCACCAACTATGGTATCTGTAGTGCTATCTATTATGGAAATAAATCCAGCTCCTGATAAAGTACAAGTTGCATACATATTATTATCGTTCGGATTATATACAATATCAAAAAATTGTTTTCCTGTAGTTGGATCGGTACGAGTTATGTCCTTTATCACCGTACTAGTAGAGCTATCTATGACAGAAATGACCCCGTCATGAGCAATTGTAACCCCATTAGAAGCAATTCCATACATCTCCTTATTCGCAGGATTATAGGCAATCATAAAGGGATGGTCTGTACCAAACGGTATGGTCTTTATCACCGTATTAGTAGAGCCATCTATTGCTGAGATTCCACCCGGAATAGCTACATACATGTCGTTATTGGAAGGATCAAACGCAATATTTCCTACAAAGCTACCTCCAACAGCTATGGTATGAGCCGTAGCAATTATGGAAAGAAAATTCTTCACAATGATTGGAACAATAGCAGCCATGGCAGTGATAGGAATGTTATGTATGGTAGCAGTAGCTATAGCGAGCGTACCTCAAGCACATGCAGACCAGGGTGGTATTCCTAATTTGAATGCAGGTGACTTTCTATACACTCAGGTTTTACTAAAACGTTCAAGTTTTGGATAATGAGCTTGTATCAGTGTGACCTCGTTAGGCACATGAAAGGA
>DATDNG010000176.1:0-3078 GCA_036518375.1 Nitrososphaeraceae archaeon
AGCGGATTGTACTGTATGTAGCATTCGCCAGAAGGTTCAAGGTGTTACAGAGACTGCCTTTAGTAAGATGATCTTCTTCCTCTATCTTTCTAGCTAATTTTCCTTAACTTTGCATTGAAATTCAGACAGTCTACTTTATCACACCTACTTAACCAATCCTTTGAAGTTGTATTATATTACTTAGAAGTAAGTACAGACTTTGATCTATTGTTGTTTCTTATTGCTACTATACAGGTGTATGCTAATAGACCTTGTAATATGTATCCTCCTATGATTAAAACCAAAGTGTTAAGTGGCCTAGAAAAGGTCAATATTCTGTGAATATGCGCAGTAACAAAACTATTTCCTGCAATAATTAGGACTGAAAGTATAATACAAGCATAAAGTGCCTTTGTAGAGCCTTTTGCAATAAGAGCTGCCAGAGATATATACAATAATTCAATTAATATTGCATAAATAACAAACCTTGGATCACCAAAAGGAATCCCTATTATACCAATTATTACGATGAAAACTAATATGATTAATACTGGGAAGTTTGGCTTTGTGATCGCAAACCTGTTATTCAATGATTTATCTTTATCACATCATTCATTCAATAATATGATTTAATCATGAATGATGATGATGGCGGCAGAATGCATATGGCATTGACAATAATCTGCATATTCATCTTGATGAGAGTTATTATTCAGCTTGCCTCAGTCTTGCAATAGTGTCAACTAATAATCACTATGACGGTTTCTAGTCTAGCCCTAAATATTTCGAAGCCTTAATTTTGAGTAGAAAAGCTTACAATAATTATTTTATCACACAATATTTACTTACAATAAATCCTACCCAGGTATGTGAATCAAATTTGACATAATATTTGGGCTCAAATATTGTATCTTAGCACACAACCACAATTATGTAAACCGCCTTATTCTGTGCTGTTTTGAATAATCTAAATTGCAATTAAGCTCTTGTCCGCTTCTGTGGTCCACGCCGCAATAGACCGAACCCACTTTTATGATTTGTCGAATAATACTTTCATTTTGTTTCTGTATAACAAATTGAGTAGAATAAAATATAATAACGAAGTTACTATGGGAATGCAAAAAATCATGGGCTATGTAATAAAAGATATTACAATGTGCAGCTATTCAAAAAATATATGATAAAAATTACTACAATCGAGTCAAAACTTATGATTGCTTTCTTTTCTATTGCATCATTAGTTGTGATTGTAGGAATAGTGGGGATTGTAAATTCACTTCACATATATACTACTTTAAATGTCGTTGCAAATAGTATATTACCAGAATTATTAACTTCAAACAAGATACAATCCTCAGTTAATAAAATATCATCTGACGTTGTAGGTTTTGCAATAGTAAGTCCAGCTACAAAGCAGTTGCATCAAGAAAGACTGCAGCAAATTACACAAGATAGTAACACGCTAACTGCACTAGTAGATAAGCTATACAAAGCAGCTCCGGATTCAAAGGATAGTGCTGAACCTGATTATTCCATGCTTAAGCATTTGACATCCGAATATTCTACCATTTCATTACAGCTGATTAATTCTAAATATAATGGAATGAATGAACAATCAATTTTAAACCTAATCTCATCTGCAGACAATATACGAAACGAAATAGGTGATATAATAAACAAAAGGATTAATACACAAAACACCCAAATACAAAACGAAATTGCAAAAGCAAACGATTCCATACATGCTCAGCAGCAAGAAATTATTATTTCAAGTATTGTTGCATTTTTGATGTCCCTTATTATTGGTAGATATATATCTCTAAATTCGATTGTCAAACCATTATCAAAATTAAAACAAGCAACAATACAAGTAGCTCATGGCAATTTTGGTTATATAGAGCAGAAAGGCAGCATTCCTTCGCAAAGTAATAATGATGACTATGACGAAATCGGTGAACTGTCGTTGCAATTTGATAATATGAGACAAATGCTAAACCAAAGAACAAGAGAATTAGAATCATCTAACAAACAACTTTCTTTGGCTAACGAACAGCTAAAAGTAAATGATAAATTGCAACGCGATTTCATAAATATTGCTGCTCATGAACTTAAAACCCCTGTCGAGCCTCTGTTATTAGGATCGGAACAGCTAAAGGATATATTGCCAAATAACGAGATTGTTTCTATAGTTTTTAGAAGCGCAAAAAAACTGCAAGCCTTATCCAATACTATATTAGATGCCGCAAGAGTTGAAAGTGGCACTTTTAAGATTTACAGGGAGCATGTCAATATAAAAGATATAATATCAGATGCATTAGAGATAACGAATTGCTGCACAGCATCATATAATAAAAGTGATAATGATTATAACATTAATGGATTGAATATAATAAATGAAGTCAAAGATATATTTATTGACGCAGATAAAGATAGAATAACTCAGGTTGTTTCCAATCTTCTGAATAATTCTATGAAATCTATTGAAGAACAAGAGCAACAAGAAGAGGAACGAGTTATTTCTGTTGTCACCCAGATAAGAGAGAACAGCGAATTAGTTGTTAGCGTATCTGACAATGGTAAAGGAATAGATTCTGAGATAATGCCAAGATTGTTCACCAAATTTGCAACAAAGTCATTTGACGGAACTGGACTTGGACTTTTTATCTCTAAAAGTATTGTAGAAGCTCATGGTGGCAAAATGTGGGCTGAGAATAATACAGATGGTAAGAAAGGAGCTACATTTTCATTTAGTTTATCTGTAGTATATCATCAATACTAAAGCTCATGGATTACGTAAGAAATCAACTAACTACTATATCTCTTCTCGTCCCACTTCTCTCTGATTATGCTTGTATCCCTTAAGAATAGATGGCTTATCAACCTATTAGCTAGATTATATGATTCGGTATGAATGTTTAGTCGAGTAGGACATAGCCAGCGTTCCATCAAGTACAGTCGTCATCGTCAAATGAAATGGGGTAAATATTCTACGAATAAACAACACGATTGCAGCTATTATTTGCATTACTTTCTTTGTATACCTGGATTCGAATTGTTATTATTGTTGCTGTGGTTTGACACATGCTTAAATACCATCTC
>DATDNG010000177.1:0-3556 GCA_036518375.1 Nitrososphaeraceae archaeon
CAAGGAGATACACTATTTTCTTGTCAATATCGTGTTTAGTTTCGTCCTTGATAGCTAGCTTCATGGCTTCAGCATGAAATGGCATCGCATCAATCAGAACTCCATCCATATCAAAAATTAATCCTTTTTTCATATGAGATACGTCAAAAAAAAGATATGTCAATGAGAAGGTTATAACCTTTGCGGGATGGAAAAAAATACCGCCATGAACTAGTCTTGCATTAACAACGAACTCAGAATGCCAATCTTAAATATAATGAACGACACAAAACCGGGCAGAATGAATATTTAAAGCGCATCATAATACAAGCTTTTGTAATTGTGTATTGGCTATACCTGTACTATTTTATTTCCAAAAATCAAAATGAAAAATTATGATATGGTTCTATTATTATTATAGGAGCGGCGCTGGATTTGATCTCTAGGATTACAATAGACTATAATCCAACAATATCTTTTCAAAGTCTGATAATGGCAATAATGATCCAGTCATAACATACAGACTTTGACAGAAGCTAAAAAACCCATGTTGTGCATCCTTAATACTATAGTGTTGTATAGCATCATGCTGTATTTAATATTATCACTACCACAACCACCATAGTCATAACAACCGCCTTTTCCTTGCTCCTCGTATTTTTACTTCTTCGGGCTTATCTCCATTAGACGTAGATAGAATTTTTTGATGTGTGTATATGTGTATTAGAGAGGAGGTGATAGGAAAATACATGATTAAAGAGCTTAAAATTGACAAGATTAACGGAATAGTAGTATTAGAAATTACTAAGAACGACCTTGGAAAGATGGTGGATTCTGTTAATAACATGGTGGATAAACAGCAAAAAACACTGCTGGAAAATCTTCCATCCGAAGAATCAGACAGGCGAAAACTAGATGATTATAATGCATTAAAAGAAGATCTTAAGAAAGTTTGGGAATTGCTTGTCTAATACTCTACAGATAAGAGAGCTCGCCCCATACAAAGAACAGATTGAATAGAAGTATAATAATGCAAGGAGATTGCATTGAATACAACCACCAACTAAAGAACATGGGACTTCATGTTTACCTACATCTGTGTTTGATATTTTGACCTTAGCTGCTTGCTCCATAGTTGAATGACATTGTAACATGTTTTAACACTTTAAGCCATAAAACTCCCTACCCAGACAAGTCATTTTACCAGAGTTGTCATAGATGTTTGTGCTTATCGAGCAAGATTAGCAGATCGCTTTTCAATGCTGGCTGCCAACAGCTTTAGGTTCTTGTCCATTTCATAAGTATGACGAATACGATAATACTGAATGGCACGTTGAAACGGATATGATAATACCGAAACTTACCTTTCTTCAACCGATGTTAGAAAAGAAGATGTCATAAAAATTGAAGCCAAAGCTTATGGCCTTCACCAAAAAGCCAAGGCAAAATATCAGGAAATTAACAATAGACTCTATCGCTAGCCTTCTATTCTTCTTATTTGTATACACATCGAAGTATCACAATCAATCAATCAATTAAAGTTGTACCAACGTACTTTGATTAGGGTGATATGAGTTATAATGTGATATTTTTGTATTCATCACATTATAACTCTAAAAGATAGTATTAATTCTGGAAGTCCACATAAAGATCAAAGATTATCATACGTAATACGATGTACTACATCATATATTGTTAGTGGACGTCCAGAATAATAGCATTATATTGTATATACGTATAAAATATGGGAAGACTGGTCAAAAAGGAATACAAAGGTCCATTAGAGAGTTTACCAAAGACAGAATTTAAAACAAAAAAAGTGCTGTTGCCATCTGTAAGCTTGCGACTTAACAAAGCCATAATAATAGGTCTTGGTCAATTAGGATTACCCGTAGCAAAATATGTAAAAGAAAGAGGATTTGATACCTATGGCTATGATGTAAGTCCCAAAGCAATGGATCGTGCTGAGAAAATAGCAGGAATAAAGATAGCTAATGATTTTGGCAGTAGTAATAGTGATTTTGATGTTTATATCCTATGTGTGTCTACCCACAAACCTGATGATATATTTACACCACACATAGAAGGTTTGTTATCTATAGCAGAAAGAATATCAAAAGAAGCAAAGAAAGATGGAGCACTTGTTTCAATAGAAAGCACTATTCCAAAAGGAACATCAAATAAGGTGTTTGAAATAGTTGGTCATAGATTACATGTGGCTCATGCACCTCATAGATGGTATGCTTTAGAAGAAAAAGAACATGGTGTAAATCAGCCTCGTGTTATAGGTGGAGTTTGTAATTGTTGTCTTGAAGCAGCAATGCAATTCTATAATGGCGTTTCTGCTTCTCTTCCTCCTCCTTCTGCTTCTTCCTCTTCTTCTAGTAGTGTTCTTTCTTCTTCTGTCCCAATAGAAAAAACAAGAAAAAGCCTTGGAATTCCTATGCATCCAGTTTCAAAAATAGAAATTGCTGAATTATCAAAGATTACAGAAAATGCACATAGATACCTCCAGATTGCATTTGCTGAAGATCTTTATCTATACTGCCAAGCAAATAACATAAACTTTTTTGAGCTAAGAGATGCACTTAACACAAAATGGAATGTGGATATTCTAGAACCAAGAGAAGGAATTGGAGGACATTGCTTGCCAAAGGATACTAAGATGTTCTTGCAATCATCATCAGAGTCTATAAAAAGTAAGATATTAACAGCAGCTACGGAAGTAGATCTAGATTATAGGAGACATATGCAGACCATACCGAGTAAATCGATATTATCGCCATCATTATCATTCCCACCTTGCAATTTCGAAGACCGTACTCCAACTGAACTACCAACGATGGATATCGAATGTTAATCGTTCGACATTCTCCAGAAAAAATTAAGAAAGAATATTGTTGTTGGAACGAAGTGTGTAGCAATTTAGCACAAGGTGCATTTTTACATTCGGATTACCAAAATGGAATTTACAGTTGGGAAAAATTGAGACCAATACCGTTATCAAATGAAAACATATCCAAAACCAAGAGAACGTATTAAATCACTATATCTTGACTCATTAGTTACAACAATAATAACAATGTTGTAAGCTTCATTTGCTATTGTTCAGACTAAACTAGATGCCATAGAAAAAAATATAGTAGAAGATGCTTCCTTTATAAGGTCGCACCTGCCATCAACATTATTACCCTCTTAGTCTAATGAAAAAAATTTTGCTATCCATTTTTTTGCTATGTCGAAATTTTCCTCAGCCTCCACGATAACATCATTATTTTCATATTTGACATTGATAGCTTTCAACGTACTATGATATAAACTGAATTTCTTTCCTTCTGACGTAATTATAATTTTATCAACTACAAGAATTTCTTGGTTAAGAAGCCATTTGATTTTTCTAAAAGCTGTAGTCCGTGGTATGTCGCTGTTCTCTACTGTAATGTCGTTAAAAGACTTTGAATTATGCATGACGCTATTCATAATCTTAACCATCTCTTCATCAGCCAAAGCAGTAAGAAGTGCATTCTTTTTTCTTTGGCTTTTGATTATCATCAGGCCACCTGATCTGAATTAATTA